>CAMDED010000059.1 GCA_945893365.1 Candidatus Sulfopaludibacter sp. SbA3
TCAACCCTATGCTGCCGCGTGCCCAATTCCTCCATTCCTCCCTCTCTCCCGCCAAAATTCTCCATCGACAATCATCCCCGACACGAAAATGCCAGGATCTCCCAGCACTTCGTGGAATTTCCTTGCTTGGTTGCGGAATCGCTGCCCCCAAACAATGACGCTTGCTTTTTCCCGCGTTTTTTAGCAATATCGTAGACCGTTGCCGGAGCGGAGCGATGAAACAAACGACTAATCTCAGAATCAACGGAACCTCGTACGTACATGAAGTAGAACCACGGCTGCTTCTCATCCACTACCTGCGGGAAGTGGCTGGGCTCACCGGACCGCACATCGGCTGCGAAACGTCGATCTGCGGCGCCTGTACTGTAGCGATCGACGGCAAGGTCGTCAAATCCTGCGCCATGTTCGCGGTCCAAGCCGATGGCAGCGATATTCTTACCATCGAAGGCGTTGCCGCCAGCGGAACCCTCGGCGCGATGCAGGAAGCCTTCTGGAACGAGCACGGACTGCAGTGCGGTTTCTGCACGCCGGGCATGATCATGGCGTCACGCCAGCTTCTGGAGCGGAACCCCACGCCCACCGAAGCTGAAATCAGGCACGGCATCGATGGCAACCTCTGCCGCTGTACCGGCTACCAGCACATCGTCAACGCGGTGCAAGCCGCGGCAAAGGCGGGAGCATAATCGTCATGTCAACCACCATCTCGGTAACTGAAAAACTGGTTGGGAAGTCCGTTCGCCGGCGCGAAGATCCCAGGCTGATCACCGGCACGGCGACCTACGTGGACGATCTGAAATTGCCCGGCATGCACCACGCGTGTATTCTGCGGAGTCCGCACGCGGCGGCGAAGATTCGCTCGATCGATATCTCGGCGGCTCAAAGTCACCCTGGCGTGGTCGCCGTATTCACCGGCCCCGATGTCGCCGGCGTTGGACCCGTGCCGTGCGGCGCTTCCCTGCCAGGACTTCGCGTTCCGCATCATGCGATCCTCGCCACCGGCCGCGTGTACTACGTGGGACACGCGGTAGCGGTTGTAGTGGCGACGGACCGTTACGTCGCAGCCGACGCGCTCGACCTCATCGAAGTGGACTATGAGCCCACGGCCGCGGTGGCCGACCCGGAGAAGGCGCTCGAACCGGGCGCGCCCGCCGTCCATCCGGAATGGCCGGATAACGTTTCTTTCACCTATCACCAGGAAGGCGGCGAACCCGAGAAAGCGTTTGCCGAAGCCGAAGTCGTGGTGAAACAGCGGATCACGAGCCAGCGCCTCGTCCCCATGCCGATGGAGACGCGCGGTTGCGTAGCGGAGTACCACGCCGCCGAAAAGAGCCTCACGCTCTGGTCTTCCACGCAGATTCCACACCTGCTGCGTACCCTCGTCGGTCAAATGCTGGGCCTGATCGAGAATCGCGTCCGTGTCATCACGCCCGAAGTGGGCGGAGGATTCGGCTGCAAACTCAATGTCTACGCGGAGGAAGCGCTCACGAGCTTTGTCGCGATGAAAATCGGGAAGCCGGTCAAGTGGATCGAATCGCGGCGCGAAAATTTCCTCTGCACCATCCACGGACGAGGCCACGTCGATTACTACGAGATCGCGGCGAAGCGCGACGGGACCGTGCTCGGCCTGCGCCTGAAGCTGATTCAGGATTTGGGCGCGTATCAGCAGCTTCTCACGCCGGCGATTCCGACTCTGTCCGTGCTCATGATGCCGGGGCTGTACAAATTCCGCAACATATCCGCCGACATCGTGGGCGTGTTCACGAACTGCGTCCCGACCGACGCCTATCGGGGCGCGGGACGTCCCGAAGCGACGCACGGCGTCGAGCGCATGATGGACCTGCTTGCCGTCGAGTTGAAGATGGACCCGGCCGAGATCCGGCTTAAGAATTTCATCGGCAACGACGAGTTTCCTTACGCCACCGCGACCGGTCTCAGCTATGACAGCGGCGACTATGCCGCGCCGCTCAAGAAAGCGCTCGACCTCGTCAATTATCGCGAGCTGCGCGAAGATCAGCGGAAGGCCCGCGAACAGGGCCGTTTGATGGGTATCGGCATTTCCACCTACGGCGAGCTCTGCGCGTTCGGTCCGTCGCCGGCCACTCCCGCGGGCGGCTGGGAAAGCGCCACGGTGAAGATCGATCCGTCGGGCAAAGTCACCGTGCTGACCGGCGCATCCCCGCACGGCCAGGGCGAAGAAACCACCTTCGCGCAGATTGCGGCCGACGAGTTGGGCGTGCCCATCGACGACGTGATTGTGCTGCATGGCGACACGGCGATCGTCCAATACGGCATCGGAACGTTCGGCAGCCGCGGCACCGCGGTGGGCGGAGCGGCGCTGTATTTCGCGCTTAAGGATCTGAGAGCGAAGATCAAGAAATTTGGCGAGATGATGCTCGAATCGGACGACGTCACGTTCTCGGGCGGCGTCTGCACTTGCAACAAGACAGGTAACACGGTGAGCCTTGCGCAGATTGCGGGCATGTCGTACCGCGCCATGCGGCTTCCGGTGAACGAGGAGCCGGGCATGCAGGCGACACGCTTTTGGGAGCCGCCGAACTTCGCGTTTCCGTTCGGCGCGCACATCGCCGTGACCGAAATCGATCGCGAGACGGGCCACGTTGCGGTAAGTCGATATGTGGCGGTGGACGATTGCGGCAATATCATCAATCCGCTTCTCGTCGCCGGGCAGGTGCATGGCGGCGTCGCGCAAGGGTTGGGACAGTCGCTGTGGGAGCAGGCGGTTTACGACGATACGGGTCAGCTCATCACCGGCGAGCTGATGGATTACGCCGTGCCGAAAGCGACGATGATGCCCTGGATCGAAACCGCTCACACGACAACCCCGTCGCCCGTGAATCCATTGGGAGTGAAGGGCGTGGGCGAGGCGGGCACCATCGGTTGTTCGCCTGCCGTGGTGAACTCCGTGGTGGATGCGCTCAGTCCTCCGGGCGTCAGGCACATCGATATGCCGATGACGCCGGAGAAGGTCTGGAAAGTCCTCGAAGGAGCACGGGCATGATTCCGCAGAATTTCGAATATTCCTCTCCACGCTCGCTCGAAGCGGCGCTCGACCAGCTTGCCGGCGGCCCGGATGGAAGCGCCGATGGAAGCACGAAGATTCTGGCCGGGGGCATGAGCCTGATCCCTCTAATGAAGCTGCGCCTCGCCGCGCCGGAGCGCCTGGTGGATCTTCGCCGCGTGCCGGGCCTCAACTACATCCGCGAAGAGAGCGGCGTACTGCATATCGGCGCGATGACCACGCATTACGAAGTAGAGTCTTCGGCCCTTGTCCGGGCGAAGTGCCCCTTGCTTGCCGAAGCGGCCGCGAACATCGGCGACGTGCAGGTGCGGAACGTGGGGACCATTGGCGGCAGCGTCGCGCATGCCGATCCGGCCGCGGATTACCCGGCATCTCTGCTGGCGCTCGAGGCCTCGGTCACGCTCGTATCGAAGGCGGGCGAACGCACCATGTCCGTCGAAGATTTTCTGGTGGATACGATGACGACGGCGCTCGAACCGGGTGAGATTGTGCGGGAAGTCACGGTTCCCCTCGAGAAGAGCGGCGCGGGAACAGCCTACGCAAAGATGGTGCAGCCGGCTTCGGGATTCGCGATCGTCGGCGTGGCGGCGCGCATCGGCGAGGGCTTTGCGCGCATCGGTGTCACGGGCCTCGCGTCGAAGGCGTACCGGGCTCGAAATGTGGAGGCTTTACTTGAGGGCGGAGCCGATGCCGCAACCGCCGCGGCCGTGATCGCCGAGGGCGTCGACGCGAACTCGGATCTCCATGCCTCGGCCGATTACCGGCGGCATGTTGCCACGGTGTATGCGGCCAGGGCCATTCGTCAGGCGATTTCGAGGAAGTATTGAAGATCAGCGGTTCTTACGAGTTGGCGCTGCCGCCCGCGCGCGCCTACACGATCCTTCAGGACCCGGCCATCCTCGCCCGCTGCATGCCTGGATGCGACCACCTGAACAGGATTGGTGAGACGGAGGACGGCCATGTCGCCTACGAGATGAAGATGAAAATGGCCATCTCGAGTGTTCAAGGCCTGTTCGCCGGAACCGTAAAACTGGCCGATCCGAATGAACCATCGAGCTTCCGTCTCATCGTCGAGGGCAGCGGCAAGATCGGCTTCATGAAGGGTGAGGGAGTGCTGACGTTCGTCGAAAGCGGCGCCGGCACCGATGTGCGTTACGAAGGGGAAGTGAATGTCGGCGGGGTGATCGCGGGCGTGGGCCAGCGCCTGCTCGACGTCACGGCGAAGCACATCATCAAAAAGTTCTTTGGAAAAGTAGTCGGCGCCGCCGGCGAGATGGAGTGAACGTTGAGGGTTGCGCGGCCCTTCACGTAGTATTTGGTTTCGCCTGAGATGGAGATCGAGCGCTCGCCGGTGACGAGTATTCGGCTCTTCGGTTTCCGTCACGCCAGCCGCGCGCCAATCATCACGGCCTCAAGCGATACGACAGAGACTCCGGACGAGGGCTCCGCGCCTGCGCTCCGCGCGGCGTCAATCCGGGCCGGTCCATCGTCGGACCGGTCCACCGGAGTCGCTTCCCCGGCTTGAGATTCCGTTCAGCACGTGGCCTCGAAGCGAGTAGCCCGTCCTCTCCGTGACATTGGCTCGGCGCTCCGGCTCTTACCGAACGGGACTTGCACCAATGCCGCGCATCCCCGGCCCGGCCTTAGAACACCCGACCGGCCTTCCGAAGCCGCCCACTACGTAACCACTCCCAGCGCCTTCTGTTGCCATTTCACAATTCCCACGCCGGCAAAGATCACCATCATCGCCACCGCCTCGCGCTGTCCAAACGGTTCCCGGTAAAAGATCCAGCCAAGCGCCACCGCCACCACTGCGTTCACATAAGGAAACACCGACACCACCGCGACCGGCAGCTTGTCGAGCGCGTACGCATAGGAGCTGTATCCGACGATCGATCCAAAGAATACAAGGTAAAGTATGGCCCCGACTCCCTTCGCACTCCAGCGCACGGGATCGCCCGGAAACGCCAGAGTGAGCGGCAGAAAAACAAGCCCAGCCGTCAGTTGGTGGACCGCGCCGATCACCACCGGGTGGGCGCGAACGGTCTGCCGCTTCTGGTAGATGGAACCGTAGGACCAGGACGCCATGCCCACGGAGAGAATCAGAAAACCCTGCAGAATGGGTCCGTGCAGGTTCAGCGACTGGATGTCCGGCGCCACCAGCAGGGCCGCGCCGCCAAGCCCGACGAACATGCCGATCAGCGTGGGTCCGTGGAGCCGCACGCCGCCGGGAAGGACCGCTTCGAGGCCAACCATCCAGAACGGTGAGATCGTGATAATGAGACCCGCCAGTCCGCTAGGGATCAGTCGTTCGGCGAACACCAGGCAGCCGTTGCCCGCGCCAAGAACCAGTGCGCCGCTGAAACACGCCCTGAGCAGTTCCATCCCGCGCGGCAGATGCGTCCCCCGAATCGCCAGGAACGCAAGCATGATCGAGCCGGAGATCAGGAAGCGCGCGCTGATCAGCAGCATGGGCGGAAACGACTCGAGCGCCATGCGGATGGCCAGGTACGTCGTGCCCCAGAAGAAGCAGACGGAAACGAGCGCCAGGTAGGCTTTCCAATCGGTATGATGGCGCATTAACCAAGGTAACACGTGGCGCCGGATCGTCATTGGCTGGGTAGTGTCTGAAATATGCGTTGATGGGATTTCAGCTTTCGGAGATCGGGCTCAGGACTCTTTGGCGTTTTGCTTTTGCAAGGGTGGCTGAATTTTGGACTGCCGCAACGAGTGCGCTCCTAAACGTGGCTGGCAGGTCGTAGCTTACTGTAAGGGCGCCGTTGAGTTACGGTCGCTGAAGTGCGAAGAGGTCTACTTGAAGGAGTATGGGCTGGCGCCGGAGGCGCGAGCGGGGATCGGGAACTAATTCCAGTTCTACAACCAGGAGAGGCCGTGGGGGGTGATGGGCTCCGTCAATCAAGAGCCCGCATATCTATGGAAAACATACTTGGCCAGATACCCCCTCTGGCAGGGACAAAGTTCCGTCATCGGAGATGTGATCCTACAATTGTGGTGCTTCCGGCTATTTAGTGGCTGCCGGGGATAACGGCGCCTCTCGGCGCTAAGCTCGCGGCCGCGGAACCGCTTCAACGATTGAAGCGAATTCTCCCGGTATGGGGATGATCGACCGGCACTCGAAGCCGGCGCTGTTCAATAGGGCCCTCCAGGCGGCGGCGCTCCTCTCTTTCCCGCCCGTGACCGCCAGCATGTTCAAGTCGCTCATCAGCCGGCTCTCCAGATCCGAATCGGCATGATCGACGACATCCGGCAAAACGGCTTCGATCACCAGAAGCCGTCCCTCGGACGGGAGAACAGACCCGCAGTGGTGGAGAATCTCAATCGCCGCCCTATCCTCATAACCGTGAAGCACGTGTTGCAGGATGTATACGTCGGCTCCGGCCGGGACGCCGCGGCAGAGGTCGGCGGCCAGGAGAACGCACCTCCCGGCAAGCCCTTCCTTTTCGAACCTCGAAACGGCACGGTCGACGGCTTCCTGACGATCGACGAGCATTCCGCGCACGTTTGGAAATTCGTGGAGCACTGCGGCGATCAATCCGCCACCGCCACCGCCGAGGTCGGCCACCGTGCCGTAACGTGAAAAATCCCAGGCGCGCGCGATGGGCAGATAGTTTTCCGCTGGAGCCGTTCCCATTACAGCGCGGAAAATCGCCCCCGCATCGGCTTCCTTCGACCAGCGGGACGCAATTCGGTCGCGCTCCATGATGACCGCTGCTCTCTCTCCGGTCCGGATGCATTCCGTCAGGCATGTCCAACTGTCGGCGAGCAAGTCCGCCCAGAATATGATCGACGCCCATTCTGAATGGGGAACGTCCTTGCGCAGCGGCATTCCAAGAGAAGTGAGGACAAAACTGCCCGGCAAGGTCTCCGAGACCACGCCAAAGCTCGCGAGGGCGCGCAGCAAGCGGCCGAGCGAAGCAGGATCGGCCTGGCACGCGATCGCAAGTTGCTCCACCGTCCGCTCCTCATCGCCGAGCGAATCCGCTACGCCTAGACGCGCGGCCGCACACAGAGTCCGGCTTCGGAAGTAGCCCATCGCCATCTCCGTCAGGGTGCTGTCATTCATCGTGTCTCCTCCAGTGGCAAAGCCGCCGCTCTCAACGCAAGCGCAATCTCCTCTGCGGTTCGCCGCGCATCCCAACCGAGCAGCCTGCCCATCTGCGCGGCGAAAGGTTCGAGCGATTCCGCGGTCCAGCGCTTCTCGTAGCCCAGATAGGTCGAAACATAGAGAAAGTCGGCGAGCCGCTGCGCCATCTCATGTTCTACCGCATACGCGATGCGCGCGCGATCGTCTGCGCCCATCATCAACTCGTGTCCGTCGCGGCCGAGGGGAGTGGATGCGGTGAGGTGAACTTTCGCGAGCGCGGGCGCGATTTCCGCGCACACCAGATCCGCCGCCTGTTCACTCATGAGCCGGTACGTGGTGAATTTGCCGCCCGTCACGTGCACAACGCCGTCCGCGGAGTTCCAAATGCGATGTTCACGGCTGGTTTTGGTTGCCGATGCCGCGTCGTCTCGAACCAGCGGCCGCAGCGAGCTGTACGCGGAAACAGGCTCCGCCGCACCGGCGCCGGGGAACAAGCGCCGCACGATGCGCTGCAAATAGCGCACTTCCTCGCCCGAGATGTGGACCTCGTCCGGCCCGCCCCGATGGTCGGAGTCCGTCGTGCCGACCAGAGACAATTCCAGATTCGCGCCCCAGGGAATCACGAAGATGATGCGCCCGGATTCTTCAAAGTAGGCTATCGCATTCCCGCTCCGGTTGAGCTTGGGAAGAACGATGTGCGAACCGCGCACGAGGCGCAGCGTAGAGCCACGGCCCCACGGCCCCGTCGCATCCACAATCTTCTTCGCTTTCACGGGAAAACGCTCGCCCGAGAACGCGCCGGTCACGTGTCCGGCTTCGTAATGGACGTAGTTCACCGCGACCGCACCCAAACGCACGGCGTCGAAAATGTTCTGAAGCACAAAGCGCGCCGAGTGAATGGCGGCGTCGAAGAAGATCGCGCCCGAGACCAGCCCTCGGGAGTCGAGGCCCGGTTCAAGGTCCTTCATCTCCGCGATGGAAAGCCCGCGGCGGCGGCCGATGCCATGGCTTCCAGCGAGAACATCGTACAATCGCAGTCCCGCGCCGTACAGAAGGCGGTCGAACCGGCTGTACATGGGAATCAGAAACGGCAGCGGATGGACCAGGTGAGGGGCGAGATGGAGCAGCGTCGAGCGCTCACGGAGGGCCTCGCGCACCAAACCGAACTCCAGGTTCTTCAGGTACCGCAGCCCCCCGTGGATCAGCTGTGAGTTCTTTCCGCTGGTACCGGAGGCGAAATGACGCTGCTCGACGAGCGCGGTTTTCAGCCCTCGCAATGTCAGATCGCGCGCGATACCCGCGCCGTTGATCCCACCGCCCACAATCAGAACGTCGAACGTCTCAGCGCGGAGCCTCTGTAGATTTTCGCTCCGTCCGGTCATCGGGCGGCGCCGGCGCCATAGCGGCGCTCCAGGCTTTCAAATTGGCGCTGCTTCGCGACGCCCGAGCGGTGCAGGATATATCGCGCAAGCAACCACAGGATTTTCAGTCCGTAGACGCTGCTTTGCGTAAACGACGCTGACGAGGCCTGCGCGAAATAGCGCGTGGGCACGGGCACTTCGGTGATGCGCATGCGAAGATCGACGATCTGCGCCATGATCTCCTGATCGAAGATAAATCCATCGGAATTCATCTGCAGGTTCACCGATTCAAGCACCTGCCGGCTAAACGCCCGGTAGCCGGTGTGGTATTCGGAAAGCGAGAGCCCGAAGACCCAATTCTCAAGCTCGGTGAGAAAGCGGTTTGAAATAAATTTCCACCACGGCATGCCTTGCTTCATCGGACTCGCGCCCATCAGCCGCGAACCCAGCACGACGTCCGCGCGATCCTCTCGAATCGGACGGACGATATCGGGCAGTAAAGTGGGGTCGTACTGATAATCCGGATGCACCATGACGACGATGTCCGCGCCTGCTTTGAGCGCTTCGCGATAACAGGTCTTTTGATTCGCGCCGTAGCCGTAGTTGCGGTGATGAACGAACAGCTCGAGTCCAAGCTCGCGGGCGATCCGCGCCGTTTCGTCCGAACTGCCGTCATCCACGAGTATCACGAGGTCGACCATATCGCGCGGCAAGTCGGCGTACGTCATGTGCAGCGTCTTGGCCGCGTTGTAGGCGGGCATGACAACGATTACTTTGGGGCTTTCCTTCATCGTCCGGCCGTCACCACGAACTGATAAGCGAACAATTTCTTCCATGCCCGCGCGAGGGCGAACGATAACCACTCCATCGCGCGGACAGGGGCGGAAGCTTCCCAGCGGGGGAGCGCGAGTCCCACGGGCACGCCGGTCGGCTGCATCTTGTCGATCCGGAAACCCGCGGAGGCGAACAGGTCCACCCATCCGCTCCACATGTAGAAGTGCAGGTGCGTGCGATCGAACAGGCCGCGCTCGTCTGAAGGGAAACGGCCCAGCAACACGTTCAAGCGGAACCAGGCGTGTCCGCTGTTCGGCAGCGACGCAATCACGACTCCGCCTGTGTCGAGCACGGCGGCCACGTCGCGCAACAACCGGTCCGGACGCCGGACATGCTCGAGGACATCCGCGCAAAGGACGTAGGAAAAGCGGCCGGAGAGCGGCGGCAGTCCGTCCTCGAGGTCCCGCTCGATGCGCTCAACGTTTTCGGGGAAACCGGAGGGACGCGGCCCAGGGAGGTCGATTCCCGTGACTTCGTAGCCGCGCCGCGCGAGATCGCCGCTCAGAAATCCGCCGGCGCATCCGACGTCCAGCACGCGGCGGCCGCCGCCTTCGGGCGGAAGAGCCCGCAGCAGAAAGGTATGGCTGCTATACGGACCCGTCTTGAAGGTGTACGGGCCGGAGCCAAAGCTCGTTGCCGGAGTCAATTCACCGATAGCCACTTTACACTGTCCGTTGGGGTGGTCTCGCAGCGTCTGGATTCAGCCTGGCCGGCCGCTCCCAGCACCGAGCACAAATTCTCCGTGGCGGTCCGCTGGGCCTGTTCGCGGGTGCTTGCCTTGGCCGTGCGGCAGCCGGAGCGGCCATCGAAGGTAATGCAGACTTCGCAGCGGTATTGGGTGGTCTGAATCGTCGAGTAGACAATCGCCGCAAGCACAATCGCGGCAAACAAAATTCCGCCAATCGTGGTCTTCTTCACTTCACGAAGGTCCCCATGCGCCGGAACTTCTCGTAGCGATGCTGGACAAGCTCGTCATCCGTCATCGCCGCAAGCTCCGAGAGCGATTGCCGCAGCCGATCCTTGAGCGAACGGGCGGCCGCCTCGGGGTCTGTGTGCGCGCCCTCGGGCGGCTCGGAAATGACTCCGTCGACAATACCCAGCCCAACCAGATCGCCCGCCGTGAGGCGAAGCGCGGAGGCTGCAAGCTCCGCCTTCGCCGAATCGCGCCAGATGATCGCCGCGCAACTCTCCGGCGAGATTACGCTGTAGACGGCGTTTTCCATCATGAATACGTGGTTCCCGACGCCCAGGGCGAGCGCGCCGCCGCTGCCGCCCTCACCGATGCAGACGCAGATGACGGGCACCGGCAGACGGGCCATTTCCCTGAGGTTCCTGGCGATCGCTTCCGCCTGCCCCCGCTCTTCGGCATCGATACCAGGGTAAGCGCCGGGCGTATCGAGCAGCGTGATCACCGGCCGCTTGAACTTCGCCGCCATCTGCATGACGCGAATCGCTTTCCGGTAGCCTTCGGGCTTCGGCATTCCGAAGTTCCGGAAGAGTTTCTGTTTCGTGTCCCGGCCCTTCTGTTCAGCCACCACCATGACGGGCTTCCCGTCCAAAAACGCAAAGCCGCAAACGATCGCGGCGTCGTCGCCGAACGCGCGGTCGCCATGGACCTCTTCAAACTCCGTGAAAATCTTCTGAATGTAATCGAGCGAATGCGGACGCTTTGGATGCCGCGCCAGTTGCACGGCCTGCCACGCTCGACTCCCCAGCGCCCCGCTACTTTCTTCGCTCAAGATGCCAGTACCTCGATCGCTTCCGCCCCGCAGATCCTCTCGACGGCTTCGCGAAACTCCCGGTCGGGCCGTACTTTCGCCGGAACATCCAGAATAACGGAAAAATCGCGCGGCTGTTCGAGACGGAAGCGCACCTGGGTGTCGCCCGGCTTGCGCTGGAACAACTCGATCAGCTCGGCGCCGGCGTTGGGGCTCCTGCCCAGGCGGACGCGAACGGAGATCAGCGCCGGCAAGGCGACTCGCGCCACGTCGAGAGGCACCACGTCCTGAACGGAGATTTTCGTTGCCGCTCCCTCTTCGGGAAGGGCGAGTCCGCGGACGAGCACCGCCTGGTCTTCCACAAGCATGGACGCCAGCCGCTCGTACTGGGTGGTGAAGACCATCAGTTCCACGCTTCCTTGCAGATCCTCGAGCTGCAGGGCCGCCCAGGGCTTTTGCTCGCGATTCCGCTTCTTCTGGATCGTGGTGAGCACGCCGCACAGCGCAACTTCATTCCCTTTCGAAAGGCCTTCCAGATTCGAGCTGTTGTGCGTGGCCAGATCGGCCACCTTTTCTCGGTAGTGATCGAGCGGATGCCCGGTGACATAAAACCCGAGCATCTCCTTTTCGCCCCGCAGTTTTTCGCGGCCTGTCCATTCGGGGACGTCGGGCAGGGGTTGTTCCTTCTCCGGTTCGGCGGCGAACATATCGCCAAACAGGCCGCCTTGCCCGCTTATCTTATCCTTCCAGGCGCGCTGGCCGGATTCCATGGCGCCCTCGACGATGGCGAATTTTTGAGCTCGCGTTCCCTCAAGCGTATCCATTGCGCCGGCCTTGATCAGGCTCTCGATCATGCGGCGGTTGATCGAGGAAATGTCCACGGCCTCGCAGAATCGATACAAGCTCTTAAAGGCGCCGGTCTCTTCGCGCGCCGTCCGGATAGGCTCAACCGCGGACTGGCCGAGGTTTTTTACCGCGCCCAATCCGAAACGAATCGAGTCGCCGGCCGGAGTAAAATTCCAATCGCTCGAATTCACGTCGGGCGGCATGACCGTGATGCCCATGTCCTTGCATTCGGCGATGTATTTCACTACCTTCGCAACGTTACCGGTTTCCGACGTCAGCAGCCCGGCCATGAACTCGGTTGGATAATGCGCCTTCAGGTAGGCTGTGACGTAGGCAAGATAGGCATACGCGGCGGAGTGCGACTTATTGAAACCGTATCCGGCAAACTGCTCCATAAGGTCGAAGATCTTCTCGGCCTTCTTCGGCGGGTGGCCTTTTTCGTGCGCTCCCTGCAGAAACCGCTCGCGCTGGGCGGCCATCTCTTCGGCTTTCTTCTTCCCCATGGCGCGCCGCAGAATATCGGCTTCACCGAGCGAATAGCCGGCGAGCCGGTTCGAGATCTGCATGACCTGCTCCTGGTAAACGATCACCCCGTAGGTCTCTTCGAGGATCTCCTTGAGCACCGGCAAATCGTAGTGGACGGCCTTTCGTCCCTGCTTGCGATCGATGAAGTCGTCGATCATGCCGCCTTGAATCGGCCCGGGGCGATAGAGCGCGTTCAGCGCGGTGAGGTCTTCGATGCGCGTCGGCTGATAGCGGCGCAGAATGTCGCGCATGCCCGCCGACTCGAACTGGAAGACGCCGCTCGTGAAGCCCTTGGTGAAGATCTCGTAACTCCTGGGGTCGTCGAGCGGCATGTCGTCGAGCACGATCCTGACGCCGCGATGCTTTTCGATGAGCTTGATCGCGTCGTCGATCACCGTGAGCGTGGTCAGACCGAGAAAGTCCATCTTGAGAAGCGATAACTTCTCAAGCCCGTTCATGTCGTACTGGGTTACGACTTCCTCGCGGCTGGTGCGGTAGAGGGGCACCAGATTCTTTAGCGGTTCGGGCGCAATGACCACGCCCGCCGCGTGCACGGAAGAGTTGCGCGCCAGGCCCTCAAGCTTGCGCGCCACCTGCAACACCTCCGCCACGCGAGGGTCTTTGGCCGCCGCCTCGTTAAAACCCGGTTCGGTCCTGATCGCGTCCGCGAGGCTGATATTGAGCACGTTCGGCACCATCTTGGTGAGCCGTTCCACGTCGCCAAAGCTCATGTCGAGCACCCGCCCCACGTCCTTGATGGCGGCGCGAGCGCCCAACGTATTGAAGGTGATGATCTGCGCCACCTGTTCACGGCCGTACTTTTCGGTCACGTACTGGATCACTTCGCCGCGCCGGTTCATGCAGAAATCGATGTCGATATCCGGCATGCTGATTCGCTCCGGATTCAGAAAGCGCTCGAACAGCAACCCGTACTGAAGCGGATCGATGTCCGTAATCTCCATCGCGTAACTCACCAGACTGCCGGCGGCCGACCCGCGTCCCGGCCCGACCGGAATCGACAAGCCCTTCGCGAAGCGGATGAAATCCCACACGATCAGGAAGTATCCGGAAAACTTCATTTGCTGGATCATGCGGATCTCCCGGTCGAGCCGCTCCACATACTCCGGCAACTCATGCTTCAGGCGGCCTGACGCGAACATCGCCTCGAGGCGCGGCCGCCGTTTTTCAAATCCCTGACGCGCAATGAACTCGAAGTAGGTGTCCGCGGAGTGGGCGGCGGGCACGTCGAACTTCGGAAACGGCTCTTTCACCTGCTCGAGCTTGACCTGACACCGCTGCGCGATCTCCCAAGGGCGGTCCACGGCGTCTTCGAGCTCGCCAAAGAGCTGCATCATCTCGGCGCGCGACTTCAGGTAAAAGTCCGGAGTATTCCAGCGCATGCGCGACGGGTCGCTCATGGTCTTGCCTGTCTGGATGCACATCAGAATCTCGTGCGCCCGCGCGTCCTCCCGCCGCAAGTAGTGCGAATCGTTCGTTGCGACCAGCGGCAGACCGGTTTCCTGCGACAGACGGTTCAACTCCGGAGTGACGCGCTTGTCCTGCTCAAGGCCATGATCCTGAATTTCGAGAAAAAAATTGCCCCTGCCGAAGATATCGCTGTAAGTATGCGCGAGACGGCGGGCGTCGTCGTACTTGCCGGCGAGCAGCGTCTCGTTGATGTCGCCGCGCAGGCAGGCGGACATGGCGACGAGGCCCTTCGAGTGGCGCGCGAGCAGATCTTTGTCGATGCGCGGCTTGTAGTAGAAGCCTTCGAGGAAAGCGGTGGAAACGAGCTCGACCAGGTTCCGGTAGCCTTCCTGGTTCTCGCAGAGAAGCACCAGGTGGTTGTAACGGTCGGTGTCGGAACGGACCTTCATTCCTTTCTGCGAGACGTAGACCTCGCAGCCCAATACGGGGTGAATGCCCTTCGCGTTCCCCGTGTTGTAAAACTGGACGGCCCCGAACAGATTGCCGTGGTCCGTCATGGCGACAGCCGGCATTTTCAGTTCGGCGGCGACGTCCATGAGCTGGCCGATTTCGCAGGCGCCGTCCAGCAGAGAATAGTCGGTGTGATTGTGCAGGTGGACGAAGGGCTTTTCGGACATGGGCTCAGTGTCTAGTATAGACGGCGGGCGCTGAGGGACGGAATGAACTAAAATTGAGGATTCCGGCTATGACATCCAATTTAGCTTCACCGCCCCGCACGAGGACGGCCTTGCTTCTGGGAGCCTCCGCAATGCTTTTCGCATGGGGCGCCGCCTGCACGAAATCCGCGCCAACCGAAATTGTGGAGGCGCCATTGCGGCTGGGCGCGAATTGGCACGATTTGGAGAAGGACCAGATACGAGTTTTCCGGTGGGTGACCAACGACGCGGAACTCGTTCCGGATGCCGGCGCAGCCGCGTCGAAGTTTCTCACCATTGAAGCCGAACCTGGACCTGGTCTCGACTCGAACCCGATGGATCTCCAGGTTCTTGGGACGGGCGGAGCGCTGCTGGGCGCCGGCAAGTTTGAGGGCCGCGAAACCGTCGTGATCCGGCTCTGGCCCGAGCTGCCGCGAGGCGGCGAGGCTTTCCTGCACGTTGAAGGAGGCGGAAAGGCGACTCCGGGAGATTCGCGCGTTCTGAATTTTCGCGTTTTCTCGGCTAAGCTCAGCAGACGCCCGCCCGAGAACGACATTATCCGCGGTGAGTACCCGATCAAGCTGGCCGGAGGTTGGTACCCCTATGAGACATTCCAGGGCAAGTCATTTCGCTGGGTGAACCAGGACGCGGAGTTCATCGTTCCCAAATCGGGCGGCTCGGCCCGCAAGATCAGACTCGACGTTGAGCCCGGCCCAGGGCTTGACTCGAAGCCTTTCGAACTCATGGTTTTCGACCAGACCGGGAAGCAGGTCGCGGCCGGAAAAGTGCGGTACCGCACAAAGGTCGACATGGTATTACCTCCTGTCGAAGGCGGCAACGACCTGACCTACAAGCTTCGCTCCGATCGCGGTGGAAAGCCCGCTCCCAACGATCCGCGCACGCTGAACTTCAGAATATTCACGATCGGAGTTACCGAAAACTAGTGCTTAGTTGCATGATCGCCGGCTCTTACCGGGCGTCCCGAGCCGCCTTCCCCCGAGATCCGCCGAAGTTCTTTACGCACCGGAACCCAATCGTGGGACTCCGCTCCGCCTGGCGGGCCCAGCTTCTATAGGAGTTGGTGAGGAACGTATCCGGCGTGTCGAACCAGGATCCACCCCTCACCACCCGGTAGCGGCCCTCGCTCGGACCCCGCGGATTCGTCTCCGGCGCGACCTCGTAGTAGGTGCGGCCGTACCGGTCCGAGGTCCACTCCCAGACGTTGCCGATCATGTCGGCTAGTCCGAAGGCGTTCTTCGGCTTCGAGCCAACGTCCACGGCCCCGTTGTCCAAGCCGTAAACCGCAAACCGGGGATTCGGATCGGCGTCGCCCCACGGGTACTTCAAGCCATCGGCCGCGCCGCGGCAGGCGCGCTCCCACTCGGCTTCTGTCGGCAGACGTTTTCCGTCCCAGGCGCAGAACGCGGAGGCATCGTCCCAGCTTACGTCGACCACCGGCCGCTTCTCCATTCCAGGGGTGACTTCTCCGTTGCGCCAGTGGTACGGCGGTTTATGGCGCGTGGCCTTCACGAATGCCGAGTAGCGCTGGTTGGTGACTTCGAACTCGTCCATGTAAAACGGATCGACCGTGATTTTGCGAACCGGCAGGTCGTCCTTAAAGGGCGTCGGATACCAGATGAGCTTCGTGTCCGGCCAGTCGTAGGTGCGGCCGCGGGAAAACTCTCCGCCTGGAATAAACACCATGCCCGGCCCGGCGGAAAAGAGCGCGGCGCCGCCGAGCAGGAAGAGAGGGCCAAGAAACCTGGCGGCGCGTCCCAGCGAGCTCATTAGCATGCCGTGGCCCCACTGCGAATGCGGCAGGGCAACTCAGACGCGTGGTGCACAAATCGCTCCGGCAAGAACTTCCTGTACGCCGCGCTAGCCGTAGATGTTCGAGAGCTCATCCGTGGGGATAATCCCGTTCGCGCCGAGCTGATCGACGTAGGCGTAGGTTCTCCCTGAAGGCAAGTTGTGAACTTCCTTCGACCAGTCGATGCCGAGCGCCGAGTAAATGGTTGCCACCACGTTTTCAATTCTCGGCTGCGCCTTGTGTTTCCACCCGGTTTCGGCGCAGGTTCTGCCCTCGCTGTCGGATGCGCCGAGCACCAGTCCGCCCTTAACGCCGGCTCCGGCGAACAGGGCGGGGAAGACATGTTTGTGATGATCGCGGCCGGCAAGGTGGTTTAGCGGTCCCGGAGTGCGGCCGAATTCGCTCATGAGCACGACCAGAGTTTCGTCGAGCAGCATCTTTCCAGGCGTCGCCTTTGAGGGCGTCGTGGCAAGATCTTCAATCAGACTGGCCGCGGCCGGATCGAAATCGGCGATCAGTTTGTAGTGATTGTCGGCATTCGACTTGTCCCAGATGTTTTTGTGATGGTCCCATCCATGCTGGCAGATGTGAACGTAGCGGGTGCCCGCGTCCTGGGCCAGCACGTTGCGGGTGAGGGCGCTAGCGATGCCGACGCCGGTGTTGCCGTAGCGCTTCCTATCCTGGTCCGTGACCTTGAACGTGGCGGGCCAGCGCGAGTCCGTGAGCAGGCGCTTGGCGGTATCGCTGAAATCCTCATACGCCCCGACGTCGCGGCCGTAGCTGCTCATGCTGCCGCGGATTTCGCGAAGCCTGGTGAGGACGCGCCACCGTTCCTCGATCAACTCGACAGCCTTCTCGTCGAGCGACATGCCGCTGAGCGAGGCCTGGGCATTGAGGTCGAAAACCGAGAAGCGCGGGGGAAGGAAACCGGTGGAAAGCGCGCCCACCTGATTCGTTTCCAGATTGAAGGAGACGTAGGTCGGGAAGGTGTCGGCGTTGCGGCGGAACTTCTCAAGCTCCGCCGCAACGACGGAGCCGACCGACGGGATCTCGCGGGCGAAGGCCACGTTCAGCTGCCGTCCCGCCTGCACGTAATACTGGCCCCGCAGGTGGACTTCCTCGTGACTGACGAACGAACGCTGGATGGCGATGCGGTCCATCACCTTTTCCATGCGCGGGAACATGTTCACCGGAAAGTGAATTCCGGTCGCGATCTTGCGGACTTGGAAATCCTTGGGCGTCGCGACGTTGTCCTTGAAGTCGAAAGTGTCGAGGTGGCTGATCGCGCCCGAAATCTCGAAAAAGATCACGTTTCTGGCATTTCCGCGCGGGGTCTTCCTGCTGCCGGTATCCGCGGCGCGGAGCTTCAGAGGCCAGACGCCTTCGAGGGACGCGCCACAGAGGCCGAAGCCGCCGTATTTCAGGAGCTCGCGGCGGGTTGGAACCAGATCGCTCACTCTCTTTGGAGTATTCATGGCGCCCTCTCAGAAGTTGTACAAGAACTCGACCAGGTTCAACAGCGCCCACTCCACGTTTTGCGCGCCGGTGACGCGGTCTTTGTCGAGGACGGATACGGCCAGAGCCCTTTCCTCGGGAACCGGCTCGCGTGAGAGCGTCGAGAGAAAAAGCTCTTCGACCACTTTGCCGTTGTCCTTATAGCTATCGAGCAGGCGTTGCACGCGGCTATCCTTCTCGGCGAGAACCCGGTCGTTGACCACGGGCGACCGCATGAGCATGATCGGCTGCAGGGGCGAGGCTTGGGGCGGCTTCGCAGGGGTCCCGCGATTGGATTGCCCGAAGGCGCTCATGAAACTCTTGAGTTCTCCCTGCGCGCGGGGCATGGCGGACTGCATCGCCATGGTCACGGTGGGACCGGGCGGATCCTCGTCGTTCGCCACCTTTCTGCGGCGGCCGCCGCTGAAGCTGCCGGGCCGGCCGGTGGCGATCGTGATCGAGTCGTGCACTTCCTCCGCGGTCAGCATGCGCGCATACTTTCGCGCGTAGTAGCGCGTATAGGAATCCTTCCACTCGCCCGGGAACCGCGCCGAGAGCTGGTAAGCGCTTGAATTGCAGATCACCCGGAACAACGCGTGCAGGCTGTGATCGTTCTTCCGGAAGTAGCCAGCCAGTTGATTGAGCAATTCCGGATGGGAGGGCTGAAGCTGCCATCCCGCGGGAACATTGTCCGGATCCTGCCGGGCAAGGTCGAATTCGTCGACCGGCTCGACAATGCCAACGCCCATCAGCTTCGACCAGAACATGTTGACGGTGGCGCGCGCGAACTGCGGATGGCCGGTCATCATGCGCGCGAATTCGTCGCGAGGCTCCGCGCCGGCCGGAAGCGCCTCATTGCTGAGAATAAACTTCGGAGCGCCGTTGCCGCCCAGCCGCTTCATGCGCAGCATGCTGTCGGCCTTGGTGTTGTAGCCCGGAGCCAGATCATCGACCAGAGAGTGACCCATGATGGCTTCGGTGCGCTCAACATGGGGGATGTAGCGGGTACTGCCGAGAAACGCGGCCTGCCGGAAAAAGTCCGTGCGTTTCTGCTTGCTCAAATAAACGTTGACCTTCTCGAGATGAGCCGCGCCGTCATGGCAGGCGATGCAGGAGAGATTGATCCCCAGAAATACCCTGCCGAACAGAATCGACAACTCGTCGTGGGTGTCCATCTGGTGAATCTTCCTCAGATCGTCCGGACCCTCTTCCTGTCCCGGTTTGCCTTCGACGTGCTCGCGGACGATAGGATTTACCGAAGCCACGACATAGTTGCTCTTCGCCGAACTGTTGATCAGGGAGCGCGCGAAGTCGTCGTACGGCCGGTCGGAGGCGAGGCTCTCCCTGAGAGTGTAATGGAACAAATTGATGCCGCGGCCCATCTTCCCGTTGGCGCGGAGGAGGTCCATATAAAAATACGCCCACTTGTCGACAAAGGCCGGGCTGCCGATCAGCTTGTCGATCAGCTTCGCTCGTTTGGAGGGCGAATTATCGGAGAGAAACGCGCGAAGATCCGCGGCGGCGGGGATCTGTCCGGTCAGGTCGAGCGTGACGCGGCGGAAGAACTCCTGGTCCGTCGACACGGGAGCGTGGGGAACGCCATCCTTCGCCATCTTGCCGAAGACCCGCTCATCGATAAAGCTCCGATACGGAACCCGTTCGGACTGCACGGCGGGCGGCAGGAAACCGGCAAGGCGTGCGGTGGCCGCGCCCGCGTCCAGGGACTTCGGCCCCTGAAAAAGCGTGCCGTGGACGTCCGAAGACATGTTTGAGGCGTCAGCGGAAGATTTGCTTTTCTGTTTCGGGCTTTCGGCGGCGCAACAGAGCGCCATAGTCATGGGCAGGAAAAGGGTTAGACGAAGCAAGAGCACCATCCTCCGCGTCGAAACGCGCCTGTGTGTAGTATCATCCGCGGCAGTGTCAATGTCAAGGGCTTCGAGCCTTCGAGCTACTTCGAATTGAGTGACGTAAAATTGTGACCGAAGGGGCGTGGGTTGGGTCGTCTAAGAATATGACGGTGCGCGGGGGTGTAGCGAGGTTTGCCAACCTCAAAGGATGGACATGCACTCACGCGAACAGTACCTGGAGGGGGTCCGGGAAGAGTATCGGAACGGGGACAAAAAGACCAAGACGCGGTTGCTGAATGAAGTCCGCACACACCTCCTAAGGGATTAATGGTGTCCAAGGTGGGAGCACCCAGTTTCACTGCCTGTCGATTCCACGCGTTTGTTTCTTGAACAAGAGTTGTTTCATCGCAGTGGTTCGCGCCGCCAACAACGGAGTCAGGCCCTTGTTTCCGATTGAATGGACATTTGCCGTTCTCCTGAGCAGCAGATCGGCGACTTGAATCTTATCGCAATTCACCGAACGCCGGAGAGGGGTGTCGCCAAGACAATCACGGGCATCGATGTCGGCTCCGCAATCCAGCAGCGCCTCAGCTACTTCCACGTTGCCTCGCCGGGCGGCCATGTGCAGCGCAGTGCAGTGTTTCACACCGTCGTTGGCGTTCACGTTCGCACCGCCATGCACAAGAGCCCGAACAACGCTTCCGCCTTCCGATGCCCTGTATTCGTTCGCCAGGCAATACAGCGGATTGTGACCGCCTCCATCCATCGCGTTGGCGTCCGCACCGAGCCGCAGAAGCAACTCCACCATGCCCGGATTGCCCTGCGCGGATGCCTCGTGCAACAGCGTGCGGCCAGCGTAGCGTTCTCGCACGAGGGCAGGATCGTTAACTATCTTTTCCCGAACATACCCCAGCATGGCTGCGTTGCGGCTGCCCATCATCATCCCGAGCAGGCCCGCCAAAACCGAGGGGTCACGCTCGAACCGAGCCAGCAAGAGGGAGCTCTCCGCTAACGCGACGGCGCGCTCAGCCTCACCGCCGCGAACGGCGGCAACAACCTCGTCGAGTCCGCGCTGGCTCTCCCAGCGCTGCGCAATCTCGCGCCGGACGGCGTCGTCGGGTGGTCCACTCGGATCCGGCGCGGCGGGGACGGGTTCCCCGTTGTTGACGACATGCGCGGACGACCGCTCGAAGAACTCACGTAAGGCGCCGCGCAGAGGCTCTTCAATCCGTGCGTCATCAAGCGCCTCGACCATGTTTTCCATCCATGCCGCCCTCTCCTCCTGCCGTATCTTGAAGCGCCGATGCGACTCCCGGAGGCTTAGCCACCACCGGCGTTGCGTATCGCCGCTCGGGCCGCCGAAGAGCTGGGCCAGGAAAGCGGTGAGCTCTTCGATCGCGCAGCGGAGCGTTTTTCCGGGAAAAAGGTGACGAAGCCGTGGATCGCGATCCACACGGGAATAGAAAGCCACCGAGAGCCGGCGCCAGGCCGCCGTGCCGCCAATAGCATGATGCAGGCCGGGGCCATCAACTCTCGCGTGGGAAGCTGCAACCGGGAGCTTTTCAGCCATACATCGAATTCTCTCGCACTGGAAATGGAACCGCAAAAGTTCGAAACGTGTCCGGACTGGGGAGCCAAATCGATCCGACGACCGCCGCGGATTTTGCGCCCCGCATACTGGGAGATGACGGCGAGCCTCTACCGGATCACCCGCACGGGTAGGGCTCAAAAGGACCGTCTGACGCGACGATCGCGAGTCCGCCCATGAGCGTCTGAGCGAAAGAATCGCGATTCCCTGGTCTTCGCGAACTGCCGGGATCGGCGCTGAGGGATGCGATGGCAAAGTAATCCTCCCTGTGGGTGCTCAGAAAAGCGCACGCATCAAGCAGCAGCTTCACCCCGGAACTAACCGGGGAAGAGACCTGTCCACCGTCAAACTCCGCAAGTGCCCCTCCACGGCGCAACGGCGCACCAGCGCCGTTCGCCAGCCACGATGCGATCTTTACGAAATAGATTGCGGGATCATCGATGTTCGGCAAGACGGCGCGGAAGCGGCCGCGGGCGGGCGGCGTATCGTCGCCGAATGGGGCGCCGCGCGGCCGCACCTGTGGCAATGCGCAGATCCCTGCATCCAAATCGGACCCGGTGTTCGCGGGCTTCGCCCCGGAGGAGACCGTTCGGGTTCGCTGGTGACTGCGTTTCGAGAGTTAATTTTAATGCCTCTACCTGGATAGAATTTCGCCGTTGTGAATGACCAAGGAGTATTCTTTTACGTTCTAGAGTGTGCTAGCCTCCCTGCCACGGGCAACTGGCCTGTAAAGGAAGTCCCCCGATGCGATATTCAACGACACGTACCGAAGCGCCGTCCTCGCGGGCGGCTCGAAATATTGAAGTGAAACCAGGACACCGCGGCCTAACCTTGCTCCTGTTGCTGGCCTCGACCGGGTTACCCGCGCGAACCGCCGAGATCGCCTACAACGTGGTCGATTTGGGATGGCTCGGAGGAAATGATTGCGGAGCCAACGGAATCAATTCATCCGGCATGATTACTGGAACGTGCGAAACGGCCAGTGGCGAACTCCACGCATATCGTTGGGACGCCATCAACGGTATGCAAGATCTGGGCAACACCCCAGACGGTTTAGGGACTGGCGCTTACGCCATCAACGACAGCGGTGTGATCGTCGGCAAGACATACGATCTGAGTGGTTCACAAGCGTGGTATCACGACGGCGAATACCACTACATTCCTCACCCGGAGCGCGGCAGTCTAGCTTTTGACATAAACAACAGCGGTGCGATTGTGGGGGTCGCCGTGTTTGCGGACACCGGCCTTCGCGCTTTCAAGTACTACAACGGGGTGATTGAAAATCTTGGTTCGCTTGGGGGCGCCAGCGCCGCGGCAAGCATCAATGCGGACGGGGTGATTGTCGGCAACAGCGAAGGAGGCGGCGCGTTCAGAAAGTTCGATGGCTCCCCGATGCACAGTCTTCAATTCGGAGGAATTGATTCCGCAGCGTACGCGATCAATGACGCCGGGCAAGTGGTTGGAATCGTTCTCGATGGCATTGGCGCTGGCCAATACCACGCAGTTCGGTGGGATGGGTCCGTGCATAACCCTGGTACTTTGGGGGGATGTTCCCAGGCCGTCGACATCAACTCTTCTGGCGTGATTGTTGGGCACTCCGCCATTAGCGGATGCAGCGGGTTACGGGGTTTCGTGTACTCCGAGGTTACCGGCCTCCAGGATCTCAATGGCCTCATCGCGCCGGACTCCGGTTGGACGATTAGTCTTGCCCAAGCTATCGATGATAACGGTCGAATTGTGGGAAGAGGAATTATCAACGGTGAGGCACACGCGATTCGCCTGGACCCTGTGAATCCGGTACCGGAACCCGGTACGGCATTTCTGATGGCCGCCGCTCTTGGGCTTGCGGGCCTTCAAGGCAAACGTAGGACAGGACGACCATGAACGTTGAACTCATTGCAGGGCTCGTCCTGTAGCCAATCTACCGCGCGGCCGCCACGTTCGCCGGCCGCTTCTCATTCTTCAGCGTGCCGAGGTATTCAAGCAGGTCGACAATCTGCCGCTCCGTCATCGTGTTGACCAGATCCTCCGGCATCATGGAAAGATTACTGCGCCGCCGGGACGCGATCTCGGCGGGCTTCAGGCGAAGCTCCTCGCCCGTGTCCGTCGCAACCGTCACCCGCTGCGGCGTGTCCTCTTTGAGAACTCCAATCACCTCGCCCTGCGACTTTGTTTCAAGGATCCAGACGTAATACTCGGGCGCAATGCCGGCGCTCGGGTTCATGATGGCGTCGAGCATCGCTTCCTTGCCAAGCTTCTTCCCGATGGCGGAAAGATCCGGACCCGCGGGCTTCTTTGCGTCTCCCGGCGCATGGCATCCGCTGCATTTCGGCCCCTGCGCCGCGGTGAAGACGCGCTTTCCACGCGCCGCGTCTCCAGGAGCGGCAAGAAGCTCACGAACCGGCGGCAGCGCTTGTTTATTCTTCCCGGCAAGCGGCGGCAAGAGCTTCGCCGCGCGGGCCCGTATGGCCGGATTGCGCGTTGCGTTCGTCACGCCGATCGCGACGTTCCGCAACTCGGCCGGCAGCGTGCCTGCCTGCTCCATGTCGAGTATGGAACCGAGTCCCTTTTCGTTGCGCGCCAATCCCCGCAGAGCTTCGGTCCGAATTTCGTTCGGCTCCTTGCTCAGGATCAACTTCTGAAACCGGGCATCAATGCCGTCGGGCCGCAGGAAGCCGAGCGCCCTGATGGCGGCCGCGCGCACGGGCGCCGGGCCTTTCAGCGACCACGCTTCGAGATCCGGCTGATAGGCCTTATCGCCGGTTCGCCCGAGCGCCTGGATGGCCGCCGCGCGAATCGGGTCGGACACGCTCGCCGTGTTGGCGAGAACCCGAAGTTCCGCGCCGTATTGAGGGTCGCCCAAGTCGTCCGCGAGCTCCACCGCGGCTGCCTGCAATGCCGCATCCTTCATCGACCTGTGGACAGCGTCGACAACGGCGGGGTCCTTCCGCATCTCGATCCATTCGCTGAACAGTTGCTTGCCGAGCCGCGCGAACGCCTGCCCGGATAGTTCGCCATTCCCTGCGAGCTGCGCCACCGCCTTCGCGGCTTCGGGCTGCGGCATGACGCCGAGAGCATCCAGCGCTTCGCTGCGCTCGCTCGCGGGCAGACTCGCGTCATTGACCGTTTCGATCAGATACGGAAGCGCATCGGAGGGACGAAACTCCCAGAGAAATTGTCCAAGCCGCGAATTCCATTTCCCCGGATACGCCTGGCGCAACTTCGCGTAGAGAAGATTCTCCCGCCCGCGCGCGGCGATGCCGAGCGATTCGAGATACCAGCGATCTTTCCCATCGTATTGGCGGGCAAGCTCGCCGATCACTTCGACCGCGACGCCGTCGGGAACGTCCTGGAGCGCGACGGCAACCTCGCGCCTGACGTCGGGGGCCTTATCGCTCGCGAGTAACCGGACGGCCGCGGCGACGTCTCCGCCGGTTGCGCGGACGATGCGCAACGCAAGAATCCGGAAATTCGGATTCACGTACCTGAGCGCTTCGCGCACCTGCCGCTCGCCCTCGCCGGGGACCGCTCCCAGCAGCCACAATGCCCGCGCCTGCAGCACCTCGTCCGTCTGCCGCATCATCCCTT
Organism: Candidatus Sulfopaludibacter sp. SbA3; assembly: GCA_945893365.1. Lineage (GTDB taxonomy): Bacteria > Acidobacteriota > Terriglobia > Bryobacterales > Bryobacteraceae > SYKU01. The sequence continues at coordinate 24,880 of CAMDED010000059.1, forward strand.
GCAGCGCCGCAAGCGCCGCCGCACCCTCGCCACGCAGCTTCGTGTAAGCGAGATATCGCACCGATTGCGCGGGCGAGCGCAGGGCCGCCGCGAGCCCTTCGGCGCTATCGAGATCGACGCGCGGCAACTTCGTCTTGTAACCCGCGGGCGCCAGTCTGTAAATGCGTCCCTGCTCGATGTCCTTCATGTTGTGGCCGCCGACCGAAGGGTCGTACCAGTCGCTGATGTAGACCGCGCCGTCGGGCCCCACGGCCACGTCGGACGGGCGGAACCACGTGTCGGCCGCCGTCACCGTGTCTTCGATTTTGACCGTGTAACCCGCCGCCTCTTTCGACATGAAATACGTGTTGATCAGCCGCTTCCCGGCCTCGGCGTGAATGAGCCGGCCCCAATACTTCTTCGGCAGCAGCGTGCCTTCGTAGACCACAAGTCCGCAGGGCGAGCCCGCTCCGGTACGCGCGATATACGGCACGACGCCTGGATTCTCCGCGTGAAAATGCGTGCCTTTGTCTTCACGCCAACTCCGACCGCCGGGACCCCAGTAGCCGAAATTGCCGCCTTCAAGAACATAGTTGACCCGCACCCAGGCGTTGCCGTCATCGTCGTTGTCGGTCTGCCAGACGTTGCCGAACGAATCGAGCGCGAGCTCGTAAGGGTTGCGGAAATTCTGCCCGAGCACCTTGAAACCCGTTCCATCCGGATTCACGCGTAGCGCCGTGCCGGCGAAAACGTCGCCGTTACGCCCGCTGACGATGCGCTTGCCGGATTTATCGGTGACATCGAAGCCCTGGTCTCCGCTGTTGAAGTAGTAGCGGCCATCGTGACCGAACGTGACGGCGTGGAGGCCGTGGTCGTGATCGACGCCTTTCCACCCGGTGAGCAGGACCTCACGCTTGATCACGCGATCCCGATCGTCCTTGGTGTATACGATAAGGTCGGGCGACTGCGACACAATCACCTTATCTCCCAGCACGGCGATACCGAGCGGCGAGCGCAGGGCGGGTTCCTGCACGAAGACCTTCTGCTTGTCGGCCTTTCCGTCGCCGTCGGTGTCTTCAAGTATGACGATGCGGTCGCCCTGACCGCGGTAATCCTTCTCGCCCTTGAGGACGCGGCGGTAGTTCACGCCTTCGAGCGCCCAGACGCGGCCGCGAGCGTCCACGTCGATGTTCGTGGGGTTGATCACGTCCGGCCCGGCGGCCCAGAGCGTCGCTTCGAGGCCAGGCACGGTCTTCATGCCCTTCATCGTCTGGGGCGGCGTTTGCTGCGCCGCTACGAACAACGCCGCAAGCGGCACGGCGATAGCGGTCGGGAAAACGGCTTTCATCTTCATATATGGCCTTTTCCGGCTAAAGCGCGGGCCGCGGCTTGAGCGGTATTGCAGTGAATCGTAATCGTATCTTCGACGTTTACCGAGTATCCACCGGCCAGGACCACGGCGACGCCCGCGCCTTTTCCCACGGCCGACTCGATCACGAGACGGTCACGGTCGAGCAGACCCTCGAAAGAAAGCGAGAGGCCGCCCAACTGGTCCTGGTAGAACGGATCGGCGCCGGCGACGTAGACCACAAGTTCGGGCCGGAAGTCCTCGAGGGCGGCCAGATATCCGTCGCGCAGTTTCGACATGTACTCCCCGTCGGGCGTGTTGTCGGCAAGGTGAATGTCGAGCGTGGAAGGAGGCTTCTCGGTTGGATAGTTGTCGAGCTGGTGAATCGACAGGGTGAAGACGGTTGGGTCGCCGGCGAAAATCGCGGCGGTGCCGTTGCCGTGATGGACGTCGCAATCGACCACCATGGCGCGCGCGATCCGGCCATCGGCCTGCAAACGGCGGATGGCGACGGCGATGTCGTTGATGGCGCAGAAGCCCTCGCCGTGTCCCGGGAAAGCGTGATGGAATCCGCCGCCGATGTTGTAACAGACGCCGTCTTCGAGCGCGCGTTGGGCGGCGAGCGTGGTGCCTCCGGCGGCAAGCCAGAAGGCGCGAACCATAGCGGGTGAATAGGGAATTTCGAGCTTCAGAATGTCGAGGTATGTGAGGGTGCCGGTAGTCAGTTTTCGCACCCACACGCCGTCGTGAACGCGAAGGATGTCTTCCTCGGGCGCGGGGCTTGGACGGAGAAAATCCTCGGGGCCGGCGATCCCGTTCTCGATCAGACGCTCCCGGACCAGACGGAACTTCTTCGAGGGAAAGACGTGCTGGCCAAGATTCAGGTCATAGCCATCGTCATAGATATAGCGAAACGGAGACATGGAGGTGCGTTCTTCGACCGACTCCTATTGTAGGCCGGTTCTTGAGGGCGGAAAGACGGTTGGAAAGGGGACGGCACGGCGAAGGCGACCGCTGAACATGCCCGACAGGGCGGCGGAGGCTCCCACTCTGCCGGCGTGAAGTTTACCTGCCACGACGGTGCGCTGCCGCGGTTCGTATATGCGGAGACCTCGGCGCGAGGGCCTTAGCACAGGTTTAGCCAGCCGCCTTCCGCCGCTTCAGCCAGCGCCCGAGCGACTCCTGCGTCTCGCCGGACCTGCGGCCTTTTTTCGCCCCGTTCCTCACACTTCCTTCGCCCCTTGCAACAGCCCGCGAATGTCCTTGATGCCCACGCCTGGGCCGCGCGGAATCGACATCCTGCCGTCCTTCACCGTAATGCCCCCATCGAACCAACTGCCGTACTTCTCCGTTCCGAGTTTATACTCCTGGTATTTTCCGACGTCGGCCACGCATGAGGCGAAATGCAGCATGTAGACGAAGCCGAACCCGCCCGAGATGTGGACCGTCGTCGGCATCTTCGCAGCCGCCGCCATCCGCGCCACCCGCATCGACCGGATCATTCCGCCGTAATAATGCAAGTCGGGCTGTACGATATCGACGCCGCGATTCGCGATCATCCAGCGGAACCGCCATTCGCTGAATTCCTGCTCCCCGCCTGCGACCGGTATGGTCAGGGCGTCGGCCACCACTTTCGTTTCCTCCAACCGGTCGAACTCGCAGGGCTCCTCGAAGTACACGGCCCCGATCTCTTCAAGCATCCGGCCCACCTTGATCGCGTGCGGCGGATCGTACGAACTGTTCGAATCCGCGTGAATATCGAAGGCGTCGCCGAACGTCTTCCTGACAAGCGGAATCAGCGTATCCGTGCGGCCCGGCATCGCGTCGGCGTTGCGGCTCATTCGTCCACCCACGCGAAACTTGAGCGCCTTCGCGCCCGATTGATCCACGAGCTTCTTGAGATACTCGATCTCCTCGGGCGGCGTGCTGTCGCGGCGGCCGCTCGCGACGTAGATGGGCACATCGCGGCGCACGATATCGCCCACCAGCGCGCCCATCGGCTTGTTCGCCACCCGGCCGAGCATGTCGAGAATCGCAAACTCCACCCACGCCTGCGGACTCCAGAGCGCGATGCCATACATCTTGTAATTGCTCTCGAAGCGGTAGAGCTCCCACAGCAGGTTGTCCAGATCACGCGCGTCCTTACCGATGAAGACGGGTATCACCAGCTCCTTCAGGATGCGGTCGAGAAAATCCGCCCGCGGAGGGTTGGTTAGCGATACTCCCTCCGCGCCATCCTTCGAACGGACATGGATGAAGTATTCCTTGTCCTTCTTAAGCAGCTTGATGGACTCGATGATCACCGGCGCATTCAAGCCGTCGCGCTTCAGCACGGGAAGGGCGCAAATTCTCTCCAGATCCTGCGTGCCGGGACTCGCGGCCGGCTTCTTCGACTTTGGCGCCGCCTTGTTCGCGGCAAATGCGGAGGACGCCGCGGCGCCGCCCGCTAGAAAGCTTCGTCTGCCGATGCTCATGATATGCAGCTCCTAGAAAAGAATCGAGGGCATCCAGGCGCCCGAGGGTTCCCGGTACGGCCCCATCGCCATCAACGTTAGCACCTTAATGGCCCGCGCTCCCGCCTTCAACAGTTGCCGGTAGAGGTCCGTATTGCGCAGCGGGCAGAACACGAGAAGGGCGTCGGCGGGAGCAACGCGGGCGGCTTCGCGAATCAGCGTGAGCGCGTCGGCATTGTTCTCCGCAACGCCGAAACCGATGAATCCGGGAAGATAGAATCCCGCGGCCCGGCCGTCCCGCTCGCGAATCAACGTACAGGCGCCGCTTGCGAAATGCGCGCCCACCTCGTTGCGGCGGCTGACGCCGTAGTATTCGCGGGAAAGCCGCTCGACGGCGGGGAGGTCGGATTCGACAATTCCGCGAATTCCCGGATCGGGGGCTTCGGCCGCGGCCCCGGCGATCGCCATCAGCGCCACGGACTCCTTCACGTCGAATCCCATCGACGAATACAACGAGAGTGACGCCAGGTTGAAGGAATCCTGAACCAACCTGATCTGTTCGGAACCCTTGGCGCGCGCCTCGTCGACTGCCCACTGCATCAACCTGCGCCCCAGGCCGCGGCTCTGCGCCGCCGGGTCGATGGTTATCGGGCCGACACCGGCGGCGTCATCGTGAATCGTGACGAAATTCGAGCCCAGGAGCTTCCCGTTCTCGATCGCGGCCACTCCGTGGACGTGCGAGCTTCCGGCCATCCAACCGATGATGGACTGCGCCGCTTCAATGGTTGGGATATCGAGCGGGAAGCCATGCGCGTCGCTAATTCCCTTGAACGCTTCGAAACAGATGCGCCCAAGTTCGGGAACGTGAGGGGGTTCGGGATGCATGAACTCGATCATGTTTTCCTTCGAGGATTACGGTTTGGGCAATGTGTAGAACTCGTAACCGATCGTCCATTTCGTCTCCTTACCCGGCTCGACGCTCAGGTCGATGTAGGGCTCCGGGCAAAAGGTGGTTCGAATGGACCAGTAGACCAGCTTCGCGAGCGGTCTGTCGCCCGTGATGCGCACGCCCGTGCCGGCCTTGCGGTTCTCGAGACGGAAGTCGTAGTCGCGCGACGTATCGCCGAATCCCCCGATCTCGGTGAAGACGCTCTGGCCTTTCTCCAGCTCCTTCACGTAGACGAGCCGGTCCCCGCGCACTTCGGCAAGGCCTTTCAGATCCTTCGTTGGGCGCCCCTCAAAAGGCAATTTGACCACGGAGCCGGGACCCGTGGGCTGTCCATCCATGACGAAGAAGTTGTGGTTGTACATGGCCGTTTCGATGGTCTTGCGGCCGGTGTTCCGCAGCGAGTGTTCGAGCGTCATGACGGGCTGGTCTTTGGCGAGACGCACCGTTTTCCGGTACTCGTAGGAGTAGCCGTTGACGCCTGCTAGCTGGTGGACAAACTCGATCCAATCCGCGCCTTTGCGGACGGTCCATTTGCCGGGATCGATGATATCGTAGGTCTTGAAGCCCTGGTAGGACGGCTCGGCGGGTTTGCGAACGACGCCGACGCCGATGCGGATGAAACCCTCGCCCGTCTTCGCTTCGTCGTAGCCGAGCCCCGCGCCGCCCGTGCGGTATTCCTCCACCGCTCCGCTGATTGCGTCGTGCGTCTTGGGATCGTATTTCTCGAACCACGGGCCGAAGTACTCGTGGCCCCGATAGCGAAGGCTGTAGGTGACGCCCGACCAGTCGAACCGGGTGCCTTGATAGTAGCCGTCCTTGGCGTCGGGCAGATAAAACTTTGCGTCGATGACGCCGTTTGAAATGGCGGCTTCCGGAAAACCGGCGGCAGCGGCAAGAAACGGCACGCAAAGGGCGCACGTGAGAAGGAAGATCCGCTCCGACGAGGGGCGAAACCGCCCCTTTTGAGGCGTTATTATTCCGATTGCAGGAATTAGCAGATTCAAAAGTTGCCTCGCTTCGCGCAGAGTGGTCCCTCCCGCGCACGGGTTAGTATATCTCACCCGGCTATTCCGCCACGCGCGACCCGTGTATAGTATCCTTCAGATGACCATGCGTATTCTCTTCATCTGCCTCTCGCTAGCCGGCGGGGCGTTCGCGGCGGGGGATTTCGAAGCGAAAGTGCTGCCCGTGCTCGAAGCCAATTGCGCGGCGTGTCACTCCCCGAAAGTGAAGACCAGCGGCTTTTCCGTAACCACCATGGAAGCCGTCATCGCGGGCGGCAACAAGCATGGACGCGCCGTGGTCGCGGGACACCCCGAGCAAAGCGCGCTCGTGAAGATGCTTAGAGGCGAGATCGCGCCGCGCATGCCGTTCGGAAAAACGCTTGCCGATGCGGAGATGTCCGTGATCGAAAACTGGATTCGCGGCCTCAACCCGTCGCAGTCCGCGGGCGCAAATCAGCCCTGGCTCTGGCCCTACCAGAAGCCCGTCAAGCGGGACCCGCCCCAGCCTGGGCACCCCATTGACGCGTTTCTCACGCAGAAGCTGGATGAAATGAAGCTTTCCTTTGCGCCTGAAGCTTCAAAGCGAGTGCTCGCTCGGCGCGTGTATTTCGATCTCCTTGGACTGCCGCCGTCGCCAGCCGAACTATCGGCCTTCCTCGACGATTCATCCCCCGGCGCGTACGCGAAACTCCTCGACAAGCTCCTCGCCGACCCCCGCTACGGCGAGCGCTGGGGACGCCACTGGCTCGATCTGGTGCGCTACGGCGAGACCAGCGGACTTGAAGGCGACGGGCCCATAGGCAACGCCTGGCGCTATCGCGACTGGGTGATCAACGCCTTCAATTCCGACCTGCCGTACGACAAGTTCGTCATTCAGCAACTCGGCGGCGCGGACGAACACAGCCAGACCCGCAACAACTACGCACCGGACGTACAGGGGCACGTCCCGGTCGCGTTTCTCCGCCTCGCCCCGTGGGACCGCTCGAACCTGGTCGCCGACGAGGTTCGCCAGAACTATCTGAACGAAGTCGCAACCGTTACCTCCTCGGTCTTTCTCGGACTGACCATGGGCTGCGCGCGCTGCCACGATCACAAGTACGATCCCATCCCCACCAAGGACTTTTACCGCTTTCAGGCGTTCTTTAGCGCCATCCGCGCCGAGGACGTCGAGGTGCCTTATAAGGATAAGGCCTTCGGCGAATACGCGAAGAAGAAGGTCGAGGAATATCAGACCCGGATGAAATCGGGGCCGGAGAAGAAGGAACTCGAGGAGCTGGAGAAATCACTGCTCCCCAGACTCGTCGAGAAGCGGGTGACGGAGCTCGGTGATTGGAAGGCTACGCGCGAGGAACTTCGTCTCGAATTCCGGCGCAAGCCTCAGACGCTCTTCAGCGAGTCTGAGATTGCCCGCTTCGATCAACTGTTCGAAGACGCCGCGCGGACGCAGGATCTGGAGGAGAAGAACGCGCTCGACCGCTACGAAGCCGGACTGCTGACGCGCTTAAAACCCGATGCGGCGCGATACCAGGCCTTGACCGTTGAAGACGTGCGCAACGAGCTCGCGAAGACTACCGGCAGGGTCTATACGGCGGCGGAGCGCGAGAAGCACCGCGAGCTTTCAGGGAAAGTCGACGTGTTCCGGCGCCGCGCGGCGCGCTTGCAGCCGAAGACGCTTTCCGTTACCAACGTTCCGGGTCCGCCGAACGGCCCCGGGCTGCCGCTCACTCACATTCTGGTAAGCGGCGACTATCGCCAGCCCGGCGAGCCCGTCGAGCCCGGATTCCCCAGCGCGATCACGGGGGACATGAAACCCGCGGCGCTCGAAACAGACCGCTACCGCCAATTCCCCACTCGCGGCCGCCGGCTTACGCTCGCGAAATGGATTGCAAGCGCGGAGAATCCTCTCACGGCGCGCGTGATGGTGAATCGCATTTGGCAGCATCACTTTGGACGCGGCATCGTCGAAACGGCGAGCGATTTCGGCAAGAACGGTTCACGCCCCACGCATCCGGAGCTGCTCGACTGGCTGGCGAACCGCTTTGTCGAGGAAGGCTGGAGCGTAAAGGCGATGCACCGGCTGATGTTGACGTCGGGGGCCTACCGGCAGTCGAGCGAGAATCCGGCGGCGGCGAACAACCCGGCCGACCCGGAGAATACGCTGGTGTGGCGGTTCGGCAGGCGCCGGCTTGAAGCCGAAGAAATCCGCGACGGCGTGTTCCTGGTGAGCGGACGCCTGAACCTGAAGCAGGGCGGCCCGAGCGTCTACCCTCCCCTGCCCGCCGATCTGGCCGACTTCGCGCGTTACGGCCGCACGGGCGGCGAAATGTGGGAACCGAACGAGCGCGAAGAGGACAACCGGCGGCGTTCGATCTACACCTTCCAGCGCCGTTCGCTGCCGCAGCCGATGATGCTGGCGTTCGATGCGCCGGTTTTCAGCGAATCCTGCGAGCGCCGCAGCAACACCACGACGGCTTTGCAGGCGCTCTCCATGCTGAATGGCGATCTGCTGCATGAGGAGTCGGTTCATCTGGCGGATCGTGTGGCGACCGAGGCTGGGGCGGATTCGCGCGCGCGCGTGACCCGGGCTTTTGAGATTGTGCTCGGCCGCGAACCGAAGACGGAGGAACTCGATAGGTTTTCCGCGCACTCCGGATCGCTCGCCGCGGTCTGCCGGGTCCTGTTAAGTTCAAACGAATTCCTGTATATTGATTAACATGACGCGCCGCGACTTTCTCACTCAGTCGTACATCGGACTTGGCGGTATCGCGGCGTCTCATTTGCTCGCCGAGGGCAATCAGCCAAATCCGCTTGCGCCGCGGCCGCGGCATCTCCCGGCGAAGGCGAAACGCTGTATCTTCCTGTTTATGGAAGGCGGCGTGAGCCAGATGGATTTGTTCGAGTATCGTCCGGCGCTCGAAAAGTTCGCCGGTAAGCAGATTCCGAAGCCTTCGGGAACGGTGGGCGAAATCGCGACGTTTTCCGCCGCGCCCAATCGCGTAATTCCCGCGCCTTTCAAGTTCACCCGCCACGGGCAATCGGGCCGATGGATGACGGAGCTGCTGCCCAGCATGTCGCGAACCGTCGACGACATGGCGTTCATCCACGGCATCAAGGTCGATAACAACAACCACGGGCCTGCGGTGTATCACACGCTGACGGGCAACATGTTCCCCGGCAGCGCGTCGGTCGGCGCATGGGTGACTTACGGACTGGGCAGCGAGAATCAGAATCTGCCCGGCTTCATCGTGCTGGGGGACCGGCGGGGCGCGCCCATCGGCGGATCGTCGGTTTGGGGCAACGGCTTTCTGCCGGCGGCCTATCAGGGCACGATATTCCGTCCGGGCGACACGCCGATCGTCGATCTGCGTCCGCGCGCGGGCGTTACGCCACAACAGCAGCGCGGCGAACTCGATCTTCTGCAATGGTTCAATGGAAAGCACGCGGCCGAGCGATCGGACCGCGGCGAGCTCGAAGCCCGAATTGCCGCCTATGAACTGGCTTTCCGGATGCAGACGGAAGCGCCGGAATTGGTCGACCTAAAGAGCGAGACCGAGGCTACCAGGAAACTGTATGGGCTGGACGACCCGGTGTCCGAGCCCTTCGGACGGCAATGTCTTCTCGCCCGGCGGATGGTGGAGCGCGGCGTGCGCTTCGTGATGGCGCTGCACGGCGCGGGCGGCGACCGCTGGGACGATCACGGCGATATCAAGGGCCGCATTCCGAAACACTGTAAGGAAGTCGACTTGCCGGTCGGCGGCCTGCTGGCCGATTTGAAGGCCCGCGGATTGCTCGATGAGACGCTGGTGGTGTGGGCTTCGGAAATGGGCCGGACGCCGTTCGACAATAACCTTATTACGGACAAGCCTGGGCGCGACCACAATCAATACGGTCTGGTGGTATGGATGGCGGGCGGAGGCATCAAGCCGGGCGCGACCTTCGGCGAAACGGACGATTTCGGATTGAAGAGCGCGGGCGAGCCGATTCCGCTGCGCGACGTCCATGCGACCATCCTGCGCCTGATGGGTCTCGATCAGGACCGCCTCACCTACCTGCATGCCGGAAGATACAAGAAGCTCACCGACATCGGCGGGCGCGTGATCGGCGAAGTATTGAGCTGACGGCGCCTTGGCGCGTGGAGTTCGGTATTGAAGATTCGACACCTGATTCCGATTGCCGGTTTGGTCTCGACCGGCGTTTTCGCCCAGCGAGGAGGAAACGGGGGCGGAGCGCCGATCGGTTCGCTCAAGGCGGTCGCCGTTCCTCAACCCCCGGGGCTTGAGCGGTACGTGAGAGATCAGGGAGCCGCGATCGCGCTGGGCAAGGCGCTGTTCTGGGATGCTCAGGTTGGAAGCGACGGCCGCACGGCTTGCGCCACCTGCCACTTCCACGCCGGCGCCGACCATCGATTGCGGAATCAGCTGTCGAGTCCCCACGACGCGGTCGCGGCCATCCGTCCCAACCATATCCTTACGGCGGGCGAATTCCCGTTCCACGTATTGGAGAATCCGCTCGATAACCGGTCCGCGGTCTTGCGAGACGACCGTCAAGTTGTTGGCTCCGCGGGGGTGATTTCCCGCAATTTCTACGACGTCGTGCCGGGAAGCGCGTTTGACGAAGGCGTCGAAACGTCCGGACGGAACGCTTTCGAGATCGGGGGGATCAAGGTGCGGCAGGTGACGCCGCGCAACACGCCGACGGTGATCAACTCCGTCTTTAACGTTCTGAACTTCTGGGACGGCCGGGCAAGCGACATCTTCACCGGGGCTACGCCGTTCGGCGACTCCGACCCGGGATTCCACGCCTTGGGCGGGAGCGGCCGGCGGCTTGACCGCGAGCGCGTCCGAATCGAAAACGCGAGTCTGGCTTCGCAGGCGGCCGGACCCGCATTGAACGATGTGGAAATGTCCTATGGGGGCCGGACATGGGCAAAGCTTGGGAAGAAAATCCTGGCGCTGTCTCCGCTCGCCGGGCAATGGGTGGCCACGGACGACAGCGTCCTCGGAGGGATGGCGAATCCGGAATCCACCGGCCTGCTGCCGGAGTACGGCTACGATGCGTTGATCCGCGCGGCATTTCAACCGGCGTATTGGGGATCGGCCCTCGTAGTCGATTCAAGCGGCGGGGTGGTCGAAGATGTTGGCAGTCCTCGCAATTCGAACGAATTTACGCAGATGGAGTTCAACTTCTCGCTCTTCTGGAGCCTGGCGATACAGGCCTATGAGGCGACTCTGGTATCGGACGACTCGAGGTTCGACCGGTTCGCGGAGGGGAATCGCGCCGCGCTGACCGCTCTCGAACAGCTAGGCATGCAGGAGTTCCAAAGCGGCGGGTCCCAATGTACCCAATGCCACCAGGGGCCGGAATTCACCGCGGCTTCTTTTACGAACCGGGCGCGGCGGAGACCGAACGGGCTCAATCCGGACGACTTCGGCTTCTTTCGCACCGGCGTCAGTCCGATAAGCGAGGATGTGGGCGCCGGCGCCACCGACGGCTTCGGGATTCCCCTGTTTCCCTCGGCGCGCATTGGATCCGCGAACGGCGTCTTCAAGTCGCCGGGCCTTCGAAACGTGGAATTTACGGGCCCCTATTTTCACGACGGCGGGCAGGCGACCCTGGAACAGGTGATGGAATTCTACGCGCGCCAGGGTGATTTTCCCGGCGGCGGCAACCTCGGTCCCGGAATTGGCCGCATCCGGCTCACCGCGCCGGAGCGCACGGCTCTGGTAGCGTTCATGAAGGCCCTTACCGACGACCGCGTCCGGTTTGAACGGGCTCCGTTCGACCATCCCGCGCTCTGCATTCCGATCGGTCACGGAGAACTGGCTCCCGGCGTCCTACGGGTGAACGACTCGAACCCCGGATCTCCGCTCACCGGCAGCGACGACTGGGCTCTTATTCCAGCGACAGGCAAGGACGGCAACCCAGTCCCGCTACAGACGTTCGAAGAATTGCTGCTGGGCATCGGACAAGATGGCTCCCGCGCTCATAGTCTGGCGAAGTCGTGCGTCCCGTAGGGCACCGGGCGGCCGCATCCAGCGAAAGAGGACCTGGCGGACTTGGCTGGGGCCGCGCGGCCGGTGAGCGAGCGCCGGGCTCTGTTTTACAAGACCTTGTTTTACAAGACTTTTACAAATCCATCACGACTCCATAGCGCGTCTCCCTTAGGATGAACAGTGCGATCCAAATTGGGAGGTTCGTCCATGAGTTTCTCGCCGCTTCAGGTACCGACCTTAAAGTACCAGGATGTTCACCTACAGATCGATACGGATCGAGTGAGTGTGAACCTCGACAACGCCCCATTAACGCTGACTCGCAAGGAGTTCCAACTCCTGGCCTTGCTCGTGAGAAACGCCGGTCAGGTGGTTTCGAGGGAAGAGCTTCTGTGGAGCGTCTGGAGCTACTCGACCGACGTAAAGACACGCACTCTCGACGTGCACATCCGCCGGCTTCGCCAAAAGCTTGAACTGGCCGATCCGCGGTACATCGAGACCGTTTTTGGAATTGGCTATCGCTTTCAGCCGAGCAGCTCTGAATCCCACGACGGCCACAAGGGATTCCGCGCGCATTACGCCGCAGCCGCCGTATAGCGACCGGCAGGTCGCGAAAACTATCGTGCGAATTTAGGTTCGCCGGAGCACTACATGTGTATCGATGATAATTTCGGCGATATGCATGCTCCTGCAGGCCGGCGCCCCACACGCGGAGAAAGCCCTCAACCCCGGCTATGGCCCGCTGACGAAAGCCTACGAGTCCTTGCGCGCCAAGGATTATGCGTCCGCAATCTCGTCTTTCAACCGGGCGATTGAGGTCTCTCCCCTCCGGGCGGGCATCCGCAAAGACTTGGCCTATACCTACCTTAAAACCGGGGAAGCGGAACTCGCGCGTTTTCAGTTTGGCGAGGCCATGCGACTGGATCCAAATGACTTCCACGTCGCACTTGAGTACGCCTTTCTATGTTTTGAGGCCCGCGAACAGGCCAATTCGCGAAAGGCGGAAGCGCGCAGGATCTTCGACCGCATTCGATCCGCCGGCGACCCGGCGTCGCGCTCGACCGCCGAACGGGCGCTCAGGAACATCGACGATCCACTGAAAGCGGGCATCGCCCGGTGGCTCGAGGCCCTAACGCTGTCTTCAAGCAACTTCAGCGCCCACCATGAATTGGCAACGCTATTCGAGCGGAGAGATGACCTTGAAAATGCAGCCGAGCACTACTTGAAAGCCTGGCGGCTGCGGCCGGAGAGGAAGAGCGTTCTGCTCGACCTCGGGCGAACCTGGAAGTCCCTCAACCGCGTCGAAGACGCCAACTCCGCGCTTCTGGCCGCTTCAAGGGGGGGAGAACCTCGCGCCGCCGAGGCCGCACGCGAACTACTGCCCGCCCGCTATCCGTATGTCTATGAATTCGAAAAGGCGCTTCAACTCGACCCCGGGAACGTGGAACTTCGCCGGGAGTTGGGGTACCTGCAGCTCAAAATGAACCATCCCGCCGAAGCCGAGCGGCAGTTTCGCGCCATCACCCAGCAGTCCCCAGAAGACCTCCTCTCCGCGGCGCAGCTCGGCTTTCTTTTTCTCGCCCGGAAGGATCTCGCCGGGGCCATGCCCCTGCTCGACCGGGTGTTGGCCGGAAAGGATGAGGAGCTTTCGAACCGCGTCCGGGCGGCGTTGGGCATGCCTCAGAACCTGAGGGAGCGTCCCGAAACCCCACGGTCGGCGGTAACCGCAGAGGCGCGCGTGATGGCGGAACGCAGCATTCAGGCGGGATACATGAAGGACGCGCTACGGTACCTCACCATCGCGCACGAATCCGACCCGGTGGATTTCGAGGTCATGCTCAAGCTCGGCTGGACTCACAACACCCTGAAGAATGATGGGGATGCCATCCGCTGGTTCGCGCTTGCGAAGAGGAGCCCGGACCCGAAGGTGGCTCAGGAAGCGGGAAAAGCCTATTCGAATCTCCGCCCCGCGCTCGCCCGAGTCCGTACGACCGGATGGATATTTCCCGTCTTTTCCTCGCGCTGGAAAGACGTGTTTTCCTACGGCCAGATCAAGGCTGAACTCAAGCTCGGAAAGCTCCCCTTCCGCCCCTATATTTCCACGCGATTCATCGGAGACCTCCGCCGCACGACGGGCGGCCCGCTTCCGCAGTACCTCTCCGAGAGCGCTTTCATCGTGGGCCTTGGCGTCGCCACGAACCACTGGCGCGGCGCCATGGCCTGGGCCGAAGCCGGCACGGCGATCGGCTACCTGAACCACCAGATGCTACCCGATTATCGCGGCGGCGTCGCCTGGGCCAGAAGTTTTGGCACCCCCCTAGGCGGCGAGTCCCCGGGTGCGTTCTACGAGACGACTGCCGACGGCGTATATATCAGCCGGTTCGGCAAGGATTTCCTCGCGATCTCGCAGCACCGCCTGGGCTACAGCTTCTCGGCCCTCCCCGTCCAGATCTACTGGAACGGCAACGCGACCATCGATGCGCGCCGCCAGTACTGGGCAAATTTTGCCGAGTCCGGTCCCGGAATCCGATTCCGGCTGCCGAGCCCCCTCCTGCTGTCCGTCAGCTTCCTGCGAGGCGTCTATTTTGTGAACGGCGGGAATCCGCGCGGCCCCAACTTCTTCGACGTGCGCGCCGGATTCTGGTATGCTTTCACTCACTAGCGCCTTCCTCCTCGCGTTCAACGTTCTTGGCGACGACCCCGGTCCGTGGCCGCGCATCCTGTCTTCGGTAGGCTTCCAACCCACGGGCGCAACCGGTTCGCCGATCTTCGTCGTGCGCTCCGGGACTCCGGGCCGCGCGGATTGGGCCGCGCGTGTCGAGAAGGGCGCCTACCTGATCCTTGAAGGCGAGTCGTCCACCGCGGATTCTTTCGGGTTCCGGCGCAGCTCCACCGCGGGGAGTGACGGCGTCCGCGTCGCAAGCGTCGTTGACGAGCACAATCCCACGCTGCCCGTCATCTGGCAGCGGGCAATCGAGCTGCCGCCGTATTCCGTTCCTCCAAACGCCCGCGTTTTCGCCAAGGAGCGGTGGACCGGAGCGCCACTCCTGGCCGGTTTCCGAACGGGCGCAGGCGCCGTGTTGTGGGTGGCGGTCACACCGGGCGAACAGGGGTACGAGCGCTTCCCCTACATTCTTCACGCCTTGTCCGGCCTTGGTCTTTCTCCGCCCTTCCAGTCCCGCCGGTTGTGGGCGTTTTTCGACTACTCCTACCGCACGCGCGTCGACCTCGACTATTTCGCCGCCCGTTGGCGCGCCGCCGGGATTGCCGCCCTGCACGTCGCCTCCTGGCACTTTTACGAGCCGGATCCGGGGCGCGACGTGTATCTCAGGACGCTGATCGAGGCCTGTCACCGGCAGGGCATTCTGGTCTACGCCTGGATCGAACTCCCTCACGTCAGCGAGAAATTCTGGAACGACCATCCGGCTTGGCGGGAGAAGACGGCGGTGCTTCAGGACGCCCATCTCGACTGGCGCAAGCTGATGAATCTACAGAACCGCGACTGCTTTCGCGCCATTTCCAGGGGCCTTAGGGCCATGATCGGGCGGTTCGCGTGGGACGGCGTCAATCTGGCGGAGCTCTATTTCGAATCTCTGGAGGGCGCGGCGAATCCCGCGCGCTTCACGCCGATGAACGACGATGTGCGCGCCGAGTTCCGCGAGAAGCGCGGGTTCGACCCGATCGGGAAGCCGGGTTCGAGAGAATTTCTCGACTTTCGCGCCGCGCTCGCACAGCGGATGCAGGAGGAGTGGCTTGCGGAAATCGTCGAAATGCGGAAATTGCAGCCGGACCTCGACTTGGTTTTGACCCATGTCGACGACCGTTTCGACACCGGTATGAAGGACGCCATCGGCGCGGACGCGGCCCGCGTACTTCCTCTTCTCGACCGGCGGGACTTCACCTTTCTCATCGAGGACCCGGCCACCGTCTGGCACTTGGGGCCGCAGCGGTACCCGGAGATCGCCAAGCGCTACCAGCCGTTGACGAAGAGAACCGAAAAGCTGGCGATCGACATCAACATCGTCGACCGGTATCAGGACGTTTACCCCACCAAGCAGCAGACCGGCACGGAGCTGTTTCAACTGGTGAACCTGGCGGCGCGGGCTTTCCCCCGGGTGGCATTGTATTTCGAGAACTCGATCCTTTCTCCCGACCTGCCCCTTCTCCCGTCCGCTTCCGCCGTCGTGGACCGGATCGAGACGATTGGGAAGAAGCTCGTGGTAGATTCCCCTTACGGCGTTGGAATTCCCTGGAAGGGAGGGGCGACCGTCGACGGAAAGCCGTGGCCGGTTCAGGATGCGAACACGCTCTGGCTGCCCTCGGGAGCGCACGCGGTGGAAGCGGCCGCGGCAAGGCCGCCCGGGATGCGGATCCTGGACTTCAACGGAACGCTGACCTCGGCGAGGGCGACGGCGCGGGGAACGGTGGAGCTTTCCTACCAGAGCTCGTCCCGAGCCATCGCCAAGTTGAGCCGGCGGGCGGCTCGGGTCACGATCGACGGCTTCCCGGCGCCTCCCGGTATTCTTGCCGCGGGGGATATTCTGCTTCTTCCACGGGGCCGGCACCTGGTGCAGGTGGACTAAGCGCGCCTGGTCGCGGGAAGGCTGTCAGTCGGCCCGGCCCTTCTCAGGATCGACGAGCGCGATGGACATCAAATCCTTCACGCTGAACGCCGTCCCATAAGCCCGACGAGTCCGCATCCCGCCGCAGGGATGCCTCGCTCGCTGCCCGGTTAGCGCCGCCCGGCGCCGGCGGACTGAAAACGCCGGTTTCCGTAAACGCTTGTAAACGCGCTTGTAAAGCGGGTAGAAAACTACTACAATCAAGCCGATTGGCAGATCGCGCGGAATCATTCGCTATCGGCATAACCTTTAGCCGGTTTGCGTCGTCTTTCCAATGAGTAGAAGCTGCAGCTCGATAAGGTGAATCTATGCAATCGCAAATGAGCGGAGCTCAGGCATCGCCGGCAACGCTGGGCAACGCCGCCCCGCGGAGTCCTCAAGCCGTCCCTCAGGTGGCCACACCGGCTCCTGGAAAGCCACGCCGTTTCGGATGGCTGCTGTTCGTGACGATCGCGGCGGCAGCCGGACTTGGAGCCTGGCTGTATGTGAACCGGGCATCCACGAGTAGCGATTCCGGAAGAGCCGAGATCGCTTCCGTCCGAACCGCGACGATTGCGGCCGGCGAGATCGTCAAGACGATCCGAATCTCGGGCGACATTTCTGCGGAACGCTCGGCCGCATTGATCGCGCCGCAGATGTTCGGGAGCCGCACCGACCGCAGCCTCAGCGGCGGCGGTACTGGTGGGCGCAGCGGTGGCGGGAGTAGTGGCGGTGGCGGCGGCCGCAACAGTGGCGGCGGGTCCACAGCTTCGATGGGCGGTTCTTCCGGTGGCGGTTCGTCGTCCGGTTCAGGTTCATCCGGGATGGGTTCCTCGTTAAGCTCCTCGTCGAGCGTTTCCTCGACATCGCCGACGTCGTCCATGTCGCCGGGAAGCGGCTCATCGTCGGGAAGCAGCTCCGGCTCGGCAATCTCGAGCCTTGGTTCCAGCCGCACCGAAACCAGGAACCGTTTCAGTGGCTCCTCGTCGTCGTCGCCCGCCAAATCATCCGTAAAGTCCGCCGTTCCCGCGAATACGGCCAGCGGCACCATGGGTTCCGGCACGGGTTCGACAGCGAGTACGCTCCCAGGCGGTGGCGGTGGTGGCGGCGGCAATAGTGGCGGCGGCGGCGGAGGT
>CAMDED010000060.1 GCA_945893365.1 Candidatus Sulfopaludibacter sp. SbA3
CACTCAGGTGGGCGCTTCCTCCTCAGTCGCCTTTCTGCGGAATCTCTTCACGACCCCGGCGTCGCCATCCGGCTGATCCTTCTCTCTCTGCTCCAACCGGGCCCTCTCGAAAACCCGCTCTGAGCAAACATCAGACCGCTAATTGAGTACGAGAAAAGTGTTCGACGCCGTGTTCCT
Organism: Candidatus Sulfopaludibacter sp. SbA3; assembly: GCA_945893365.1. Taxonomy (GTDB): domain Bacteria; phylum Acidobacteriota; class Terriglobia; order Bryobacterales; family Bryobacteraceae; genus SYKU01. Next base: position 178 of record CAMDED010000060.1, read on the forward strand.
GGGATCGGCCTGCCAGTTAGGGACCGCGCATCGCATCGAGTTCGAGTGCCGTGCCGGCGTCCTTTCCAAGCGCATCGGACCTTTGAGCGAAGATACCCTCGGCTACGCCATGCAGCGTCAGGACCCTCAGTCGATACTTGAGTTAGGCTGCACGATAGTCAAGAGCTTGAAGAGAAACGGCGTCCTCGGTTCCGATTGGGCTCGGGGGCGCGTGGTCGCAGCCGTCGATGGCATCGAGATCTGTAGCTCCTACGCGCGCTGTTGTGATACTTGCCTGGAGAGGAGGGTGGAAGAGAAAGTGGACGGCGCAATGCGCGAGTGCCGTCAGTATTACCACCGCGTCTCGGCCGTCACGCTGGTCAGCACGCCTTTTCCGGTATTCCTGGGAATCCGCTTTCAGCAAGCCGGTGAAACCGAAGTGGCTGCCTCGCTGGACTAGCTGCGGCAACTGGTTGGGCAACTCGGGCCCCGGTTCATGGATGTCCTGGTCGCTGACGCCATCTACCTGCAAACGCCGTTCGTCCGTGCGATCGAATCGTTGGGCTTGGAATGGGTCATTAAGCTGAAGGACAATCAACCGGCTTTGCTGGCCGAGGCGGAACGCCTCACCGCGGCTCCCGCCTCTTGCCAGTGGTCCGACGGTAACGGCGACTTTTCTCTGTGGCATTTGCCGGAAGTCGACTGGCCCGTGGCCGACCGCATGGTGCGTGTCGTCAAAACCGTCCGGGTTCAAAAAGTCAAGCGCGTCAAGATCGAGACTATCGGCGAACTTCGCGAGAAGAAAAAAGAAGAGGTCCAGGCGCACTGCACCAATTTCTATGCCACCAACGTGAATCTCGCCTCCATCCCTCCGCAGTTTATTCGGCAACTGGGCCGAAGCCGCTGGACCATCGACGCTGCCGCATTCCAAACCCTCACTACCGGCTGGCATCTCAAGAAGCCTTCCGTGCATCAAGACGTCGCACTGGTAGGCGATGATTCGGGTTCTGGCCTATACCTTGATGATGGTCTTTTATCATCGCCAGTCGCATAGTTCGCACCATTGACTTTGGCGGCGCGGCTTGATATAAGATGGCCTGTCATGATAACGCAAGGAGGTTGAATCGATGTCCGAGCACAATCGTAAAGTCGACCGGCGCAGCTTAATGAAGATCATGGGAGCGGCGGGCGCGACGGGCGTGGTGATGTCCGGTTGCAGCAGTTCCCATGGGAGAACGGGCGGCTCCGAGCTGACCGGCGACCTCACGGGCGGCAGGTGGGATAGGTCTATTGCCGTGGCCAGCGCCGGACCCGGTGGCAACCCGGACTGGCAGCGCGGCGATGCCGTCAAGTTTCTCCCGCCGGAAAGGATTCCCACCCGTGGAAAGGCCTCGAGCGTCCTCGCCGCCCTCCCCAAGGACCAGTTGCTGACCATCTACCAGAGGATGACGGCCAGCCGCAAGTGGGAGACCGCGATGAAGGACCTCTTCGTAGGCGGCAAGGACGGACTCTACGGTTCCTTCCACACCTATATCGGGGAAGAGGCCATCGCCTGCGGAGTGATGGCGGCGCTCAATGACGACGACTACATCGCCAGCACCCATCGCGGGCACGGCCACCTCATCGCCAAGGGCGGCGACCTCAATAAGATGGCGGCTGAAATTTTTTTCAAGGAGACCGGTTACAACAAGGGCTACGGCGGCTCCATGCACATCACCGATATGGCGAAAGGCATCATGGGCATGAACGGCATTGTGGGAGCCAGCTACTACCTCGCGGCGGGAGCTGCGATTCGAGGAATGGTTCGCGGAACCAAACAGGTCGGCGTGGCCTTCTTCGGCGACGGCGCGGCTAACTCGCCTTACTACTTCAGCGCCATCCGCAGTTGCGCGAACTACAAAATTCCCACCATCTTTGTAAACGAGAACAATTTCCAATACATGGGCGTGCCGATGGCCACCGTGGTTCCCACCAGATACATCTCCGATTACACGCGCGGGTTGGGCATTCCTCATCATGTGGTCGACGGCAACGATGTGTCGGCGGTGTACGCCGCAACCAAAGAGTCGGTGGATTGGGCGCGGGCCGGGAATGGACCCAGCATGATCGAGGGCATCACCTATCGCTGGTACGATCACTCGGGATTCGCCGGCGGCAGAGTCGGCGCGGACGGAGCGATGGGGCTCCCTTATCGTTCCGATGAAGAGGTGAAGCAGTGGATGTCGCGCGACCCCATTGCGCGATACAAGGGGTGGCTGTTGGAGAAAGGCCTTGCGACGGCGGGCGAACTTTCAGGCATTGAGGCCGGGATGGATAAGGCTGTGCAGGCGTCCATCGAGTTCGCGCGGCAGAGCAAGGATCCCGAGCCCGGCGCGGGAGTCTGGAACACCAGCGCCAGCGGCCCCATGCCGGCCACGCAGTTCTTCAACCGTTCAGGCCTGGCGAATTCAGCCAAGGCTTAAGAAAGGAGACCGGAATGGCTAAGAAACCCTACGCATTTGCTCAGCTTGAGGCGGTTGCTCTTGAGATGCGCCGCAACAAGGACATGGTCTTCTTCTATGAGTATGAGACTCCGGTCGCGACCTCGCCGTCCGGCGAAATTCTGGATTTGATCAAAGAATTCGGCAAGGTCCGCACGTCGGGACGCGGTTGGGCGATTGATGAAACGTGGCTCGTCGGCGCGGCGGTGGGTGTCGCCGCGGCCGGCTCCCCCGCGCTCGTGCGGCTGCCTTCGATGACCACGCTGTTTGCCATCGAATACATCTACAACCAGGCGGGCAAGCTGCGCTCGATGACCGGCGGACAGGCAAGCATGCCGTTCGTTCTGTGGCAGGGCGGCGGAGGCCGGACCAAAGGTTCGGCCGGGCAGCACACCGAGGTCGGGCAGGAAGCCATCTACGCGAACCTGCCCGGCGTGAAAGTGGTCGTGCCCAGCAACGCTTATGACGCCAAGGGTCTCTTGATCGCCTCGATTCGCGATCCGGACCCCGTCGTTTACTTCGATTATTCGGAAGTGAAATCGGGTGAGCAGCCCGACGTTCCGGATGAGGCCTACGAGGTTCCCATAGGCAAGGGCGTGGTGCGGCAGCAAGGTAAGGACCTGACGCTCGTGGCTTGGGCTCCGGCGACGGTCGATGTGAAACGGGCTCTGCCGGAAATCGCCAAGGCCGGCATCGGTGTCGAGTACATCGACCCGCGAACGCTGAAGCCGCTCGACGTCGACTTGTTGGCGGCCTCGGTGCGCAAGACGCGTAGACTGCTCGTGGTTGAGCATGGCCACTACACCAACAGCTTCGGCTCGCATGTGATCGCGGAGGTGGTTCAGGCGGTGCCGGGCGTGAAGGTGAAAAAGATCGCTTTCCCCGATGTGCCGGGGCCGGGCGCGCAGGGGATGATGGGCTGGCTGCGACCCGATGCGCCCAAGATCGTCGATGCGGCGATTCAAATGATGAGGGCCTGATTTGGAGCCGGGAATGCCGGAGCCGTGCCCGCGCTGCGGCGGTGACATGCATCCCGCCAACGTCAAGACCGCCATCTGGCGCGAGGAACGCGTGTTTGTGGTGGAGGATATTCCCGCCCAGGTATGCGCCTCCTGCATGGAGCAGTTCTATGACGAGGAGACTACCGATGCGCTGCGCCGCTTGACGGAAGAAACTTTTACATCGGCGGAGCCGGTGAGGGAGATCGTCGTTCCCGTCTACTCGCTCGAAGGCCGGATCCACAGGAGGGAATTTGCCGAGGATGAAGTGCCCGTCGACTATTGAAGGGTTGCCGACTGCGCTGCTGCTGACTGGGTTGCTGATGGCTGCCCTGCTGCTGACGGCGTGCGGCAAGTCCCCCGCGTCCGCGCCCAAAGCCGAAGCCGCGCCCAATACCGAGGCCGCGACCGCCCCGTTTAAGATGTCGAGCATTTTTCCCGACGGGCCCGGGCGGACTAAGGTCATGAACACCTGTGGCTCATGCCATGCCGTGGTGTGCGTCGCACGGGGACAGCGGACGGCGGAACGGTGGGAGAGCATTAAGATGGGCCACCGCGACAAGCTGGCCGACACAACCAGCGTCGACATCGAGGATATGTTTACCTATCTCGCGGCGAACTTTAACGATAAGAAGCCGGAACCCAGGATTCCGCCGGAGCTGGCGATGCAGGGATGCACTCCGTTTTGAAATGGCGGCTGGTTTGAAATGGTTTTGAAATGGACGACGGCATTCCTTTTCGTCCTGACGGGCTGTTCACAGGGCCGCCGCGAGCAGACTGCGGTCACACCCATGGTTGCGTCGCAGCCGGGTCCGGCCAAGGTGAATCTCGATGAGATCTTTCCCGCCGGCCGCGGTCGCGAATTGGCGCTCAACAACTGCACCACCTGTCACACGTTTGTTCCGATCGTCGTGTTACGGATGAGTAAGGAAGCGTGGGAGCGAAACAGCCGCGACCATCGGGAACGGGTGAAGGCGTTGGGCGACGCGGATTTCAAGATCCTTTACCAATACCTGGCGGCGAACTTCAACCCCGAACGGCCCGTGCCGAAGTTGCCGCCGGAATTGCTGGAGACCTGGACGTCGTATTGAGAAGGAGTGCAATATGGAATCACGCAAGAGGAATTCTGTGAGCTTTAAACGCGCCGGCCTGTTGTTGCTTTGTATTGCCGGCGTAGCACTCTGCCAGCAGGGAAGCGGCGTGCCCGTGCTGGGTTACAAGCTCGTGAATTGGCCCATCGAAGCGACGAGCGAAGCCGGATTTCCCGCGGGCGCATGGAATCTCATTCAGGCGCCCGGCATTGCCGTCGATACGAAGGGCCATATCCTGGTGCTCCATCGCGGGGCTCATCCGATTCTCGAATTCGACGGCGGCGGCAAGTTTGTGCGCTCGTGGGGCGATGGATTGTTCAGCGAGGGGAAAGTCGTAGCCATTCCTCCGGCCAATCGGACTCCAGCCCGGTCCGGTTACTCGGCCGTATACGGACCGGCCGGATGCGACTCCTGCGGCGCGCACTCGATCCGCGTGGATGCGGAGGGGAACATCTGGGCTGTCGACGCCCCCGGTCACATTGTCTACAAGATGGACCCGAAGGGTAAGGTGATCATGCGGCTAGGCCAAAAGGGCGTCGCCGGAATGGGCCCGAACAACTTCTACCTGCCCACCGACGTGGCCTTCGCGTCCAATGGGGATATCTATGTGGCCGATGGATACGGCAATCCGCGCGTGGTGAAGTTCACGCGGGCCGGAAAATACATCCTGCAGTTTGGAAAGCGAGGAACGGGTCCAGGCGAGTTTGGCCTGCCCCACAATGTTGTGCTGGACGCGCAAGGCAGGGTGTACGTCACGGATCGGGACAATCAGCGAGTCGAGGTTTTCGACCCGGATGGAAAATTCCTGAATCAGTGGAAGACCTATGGCGGGGTCTCCACGCTCTTCATGACGAAAGACCGGCACATCTGGGCGGGTGGGTTCCTGCACGATCTGGACGGAAAGGTTTTAGGACGATTGCCGGTTCCGCCGAGTGGTGGAGGTGGCGGAGTACACGGTACCGCAATCGCGGATTCCGGGGATGTTTATCTTTCCCTGCTGAACGGGCAAGTGCATAAATTCGTCAAGACAGCGGCGCCGGCCGGACAGTAGCCGCGCTGCTCCACCCCGGTTGCCGGGTCTCCCGCGGGCGAGACAACGGCGCTCTTTCCCGCAAGGCCGTTCGCGGCGCCGGTCAATCCCCTCGACCGGTCAGGATCCGGTTGAATACATCCGTTCCCCAATCGCGCTGGCGGCAACCTGTTGCGGGTAAACGTACTCCCATTCCGATCGGCCCTCGGCCACGCGAATGGTTTGATTCACCGGCGGATTTTCGATGCGCTGCCGCAAACCGCTGGGCCAACGGATGTCGAGGGCATCCACCTTTGTGAGCCTTCCCAGACCGAAGTGCTGCTCAAACGGAAGGCAGCCGAAGTTTGTGCCGCCTTGAATCTCGCGCATCTGCATCGTCTCCCCGCTGGTCAGGGTGATGCGCGCGCCGATAGCGTCGCGATTGCTGGCCGTGCCCGTCAAACGCACGTTCAGATAGTTACCCGTGCGCTCCTTGGGACAGAAAACGTTGGTGGTCAACAGGTCGCCGGGATATCCTCCGCCCGCCGCGATGATTATTGAGAGCCGGCCGTCGCCGAACAGATCGGCGGCATTCGTCCCGTGGCTCTTGCCCGTGAACGGCAAGCCCGATGAAAAAGTCACATTGCGGTACTTTTTGCCGTCGTTTTCCAGCAGAACGAACGGCTCGAACCGGTCCATGCGCGGGCTGCCGTTCCCCAGCAGAAAGTCGAGGCGTCCGTCGTTGTTCACGTCGCCGCAATTGCCGCTCATGGTTCCCCAGCATCCGTCAATTCCCAGTTCGCCCGATCGCGCCGTGAACGTGCCGTCGCGGTTGTTGTGCCACACGCGCAAGGGCGAGCCGTCCTCGGGCCCGTGGCCGGTCTTCATCGTGTGGATCACGTCCTCGTGGTCGGACCAGGCGAATTGGACGATATCGAGCCAGCCGTCGTTGTCGTAGTCGCACCAGAAGCACGTGCTGCCGACGACAAACTCCGTAAAGCCGGCCTCGGGGCCGACGTTGGTGAACGTGCCGTCTCCATTATTCCGAAACAACTGCGGACGCCCCAGGCTGGCGCTGAGGAAAAGGTCCGGGTAACCGTCGTTATTGTAGTCGCCCCAAGCATGGCCCATGGTCGGAAACATGTTGTGCAGACCCGACGATTTGGTGACGTCGGTGAAGGTGCCGTCCCGGTTGTTATGGAAAAGGCGATTCTGAACGGGGCGTTCGAAGAGCCCGCCCAGGTTGTTGGAGACGAAGAGATCGAGATACCCATCGCAATCGTAATCCACCCAACTGGCCGAGAACACGGCGCCCCAATGCTGAACGCCGGCCTGCTTCGTGACGTCGGAAAAAGTTCCGTCGCCGTTGTTGTGAAGGAGGGAACACTCGCCCGGGTAGAAGCCCAAACGGCCGATGAACAGGTCGACGAAGCCATCGTTATCGTAGTCGCCCGCAATCACGCCAAAGCCGTTTATACAGCGATCGAGACCGGAGCTGACCGAAACATCCGTGAACGTTCCATCGCCGTTGTTGCGGTACAAACTGCACCCTCCGTGCGCCCCGGCGATGGCGATATCGAGCAGCCCGTCGTTGTTGTAGTCGAAGACGGCCGTGCCGCGGCCTCCGCTGGTCTTATCGAGGCCGATCCTCGCGGCGATATCTTCGAATTGCACGCTGGCGGGCGCGTATCCGACCTTCATCTCCATGCGGTGCCGCGCAGGGACGCTCTCCGGATATCCTCCGACGGACTGCGAGGAAAGCCAAATCAACGAACGCACCCGTTCGTTTTCCGGATTCGCTTCCATGGCCATGACGCCATCGTCGATGGCCTGCTTGAAGCGGCCCGCCCGGTAATTGGCGACCGCCGACTCGTGCGTCGCGAGCGCTTTGGTCGCCGGATTCCGCGCGGCCTGGTTCAGCTCCCGGACCGCCTGGTCGTAGAGCCCGCACTTCAGATACGCGCGTCCCAATTCGACTCTGGTCTCAAAGTCATTCGGCTCCCGCTTCAGCCGTTCGAGATGGCGATCGAACAAATCCTGGTACTGAAGGCTGACATATACACCTACTTCGGAATACAACTCCATCACATTTCCGGCGAAAATGGACAGCCGCCGCGGCCCCAGCACGGAGTACGCGGCAAGGCCCCGCATCAAAGTATCGGACATCATCCCTATCGCCGAAAGCGGCAAGGACAGGGGTAGCGTTAAAATACTGGCGTCGCGAGGATCGAGAAAGCTGAAGCTGCGCCGAGTGGCCTGCGCCGCCTCGCCCAACGCTTTGACCAGCCCCGCCCCATCCGGACGGGCGAGCCTGCCGATCAGCATGAGCTGATTGGCGACTTCGGAAACGGCGCTGTCCAGATCCTGAGGCCCGTTCAGGGGAGGACGATACCGCCCGGCCGCGGAGTCCTGTCCGCTAAGAGTTTCGAGACCGGCCTGCAGCGTCCGCGCCCCGGTATTGATCGCCATGAGACCCGCTTCAAGAAAGCTCGCGGGAATTTTGAGGAGGCTCGCCCAAGGGGTGCTCATAGGCTTTTCGGAAGAATGTAATAGACCGATTGAATGGCGCATCCGAAGCCGGCGGTCTCGGTGCGCGTCACCGGCCGGCCGCCCAGATACTCGGCGATGGCGGGATCGAGATACTCGGAGTACTGCGGATCGCCGGGATATTTGAAATTGTCGATAGCGCCGCGATAGAGAATCGTGCGATTTTCGCTAATGAGGAACGCGCGGGGCGTCTGTTGCGTGAACCACTGGCCGGCCACAACGCTTCCGGGGTCGTGGAGAATCGGGAACGAGAGCCCCCGGTAGCCGATGGTCTTGCGAATCTGATCGGGCGTCTCTCCGTGCCTGGATGCGACGGCCACCAATGCCAATTCCGGGTGACGCCCGGTGAAGCCGTTCAAGTACCCGTCGTAGCGGACGCAGTGAGAACAGACGCCGGACCAGAAGAGCACCACGGCTCCTCTCTTTCCATTCAGAAATGAGGATAGACTCTCTGTTCCGCCGTTCACATTTGGTAGCGCGAACTCGTTCGCGGCGGCGCCGATTTCTTGAGCTCTAGCTGGTGCTGTTGCGACTTGCATGCAACATCGTAACAGCGAAAGCGGCGTAAATACAAGAGTTTTGCGCGAACCCGGGCCCGTCGATAGCGGAGCGGACCGGGCGTGGTCCCCGACATCTCACCGGCATCGATCCGATTCGTCAGCGTCAGGCGACTCCGCTTGCGGGACTCCCAGCGGATTGCAGGGGGCTTTGGCTGCGACTCCGGACGCTAGAATACGCGAGCGGGCCTATATCAATGCACGCAATGCAGAACGGGTTTTGCCCACGCGACCAACAGTTGCGGCTGGAGATGTTTTCGCTCACGCCGGGAGTATTGGGCATGACCGGCAGCACGGCAGCGCTGGTGAGCTTTGTCGAAAGCAGCAGTCTGCTGCGCGAACTGGCAGGGGTAGAGGTAAGCTTAGTCAACTGGAACGAGCCGCCGAGGCTCTGGGCACCGAGATTGCCGCCGACGAACGCCGTTGCGTAGAACGGGTGGGCGAAGTGGCGGGCCGCGCGGGTAAGCAGTCGGACGGTTCCGCAGCATGTGGACCGCGGAATCGCGAGATGACGATGGCAGCCAGTGCGGGACCGGGGCTCCATCACCTATTCGGCAGCCATCGGAGGCGCGGCTACCTTGGATACCAGCCCCGACCGATCCGACTTCGCCGAGCGCGTCCTGCGTGGAGCGACGCGTCGAGGCTTCACCGAAGCACCCCGCTGCGTGGCGCCAGGCGATGGCTCGGCTTGGATCTGGAACACCGCGATCCTCGACCGTTTTCACGCCAAAGAGCACCTCAGTAAGGTTGGAAAGCTCCTCTGCCTCGACAGCAAGCAAGGCAAGAAATGGATTCAGCGGCGTTATGACGAACTCGACGAGGGCCGTCTGAAGTCCTGCTGAAAGCGGTGGGCCACCACGCTGCCCAACACGAACAAGCGCGGGAATGCGCCAAATACATCCGAAACAATCGGGACCGAATGCAGTATCCGGAGCTTCACCAACAAGGCTTCCGCACCTCAACCGGCGTTGTCGAGGCCGGATGCAAAGTGGTGATTGGTTCCCGGCTCAAGCGGGCGGGCATGCCGCTTAGACCGGGTCGCCGCGTGATCCAGCCCCTCAAATCCGAGGTGCACCCTTTCGTCGTCCAGCCGCGGTCGTAGCCGTGCGCGAGGACGAAACGGGTCTCCGGCTTCGACCCGCCGGTGCGGGTAATTGACTCTCCCGCCGAAACGCCCACAAATTGCCAAGGCGCGACCATCGCGTCACGCAGTGGAAGTCCGCGAACACTTTCACGCGGGGAAGTTCCCGCAACTTCCCAACTCCATTCAACCGGGCGTTCCACCCGGCCGTCAACCCGGAATCTCCTGGCCGGAAGGTCGATCCGCGGAGCGCCGCTCGCATCGAGGACGGGACATTTCCCGGTACGCGATTGATTCGGCGGAAACCTTTCGTCCGGCGCGTGCCGGGGCTGATAATCACGCCTCCGGCGTGTCCTATTCCGAGTATGATTGCTCCTTCTACGCCGCCGGCTGGATGTTAATGAGCCGCTGCCCCGCGTCCTGCCGCGTGAAAGAGAGAACATCCATGGGGCAGACGGCGATGCAGATGCCGCAGCCTATGCAAGACGTGTTGAAATTGTTCAGCTCGTTCCGCTTCATGGCGAAATCCATTACATCGATCCCCACCTGGCAGTTGCGGCTGCACTCCCCGCAGGCGATGCACTTATCGTTCGAATGGATCGCGAAGCGGCTGAGGCGGAATCGCGTAAACACGGCGCTGAAGATCTGCATCATCTTCGCCAGCGGACACCAGTAGCGGCACCAGACCTTGCCGCCAAAGAACGGGTAGAGCGCCACCGGAATAATACCGACCAGCCACACGTCGGCGAACAAGTGGTAGTAGGCGAGGCCAATCTCAGCGGGTTTCCGGAAGACCGCAACCGCGTCCTTTCCCACCATCAGCACGGTGACGATTACCGCGAACCACAGCACGATCGTGTTCATGAACTCCCAGCGGACGCTCGCCCGGCCCTTCGGGGCCAGATGCCGCCACCGGTCGCCCACCGTCTCCGCAAGGCCGCCGCAGCCGCAAATCCAGGAGCAATATCGCTTGCCGTGAAACAGGACTAGCACCGGGATCAGCACGAAGGACAGCAGCGCGCCCCAGACCAGCCAGACCTGATGCGGCGCGCCGAAGAACGTGTAAAAAAACAGCGGCCAGGCATAAATAATGCCGTAGGAGCGCCAGGCGTTCCGAGCGAAGTTCGGATCAGCGGCGAGCTTCTCGCCAACCCATTGATACTCCACCGCCCAACGGAAGAGGAACTCCGGAATGAGGAAGAAGAAGACCCACTGGAAGCCGATGAGCGAGACGTAACGCCAGATCTGGAACTTGTCTTTCTTGTCGAATCCCCAGCGCTTCATGGCCCGTGCGCCGAACACGGTCATGGCCGCCGTATAGACCACTGTGTACCAGAATGACCACGGACGGTCAAAAAACGATACGGCCTTGTGCCCCCAACCGTGGTAGGGCCAATACTCGACGTTATCGCCTCCCTTGACGGCGTAGATGCTGTAGGCAACCACGAAAGAAGCGCCCAGGAATGCGAACCGGTTACCCTTGTAGGCCGTCCAGCAGAGGGCGCCAAAGGACGCCAAAGCCAGTAGCCCGCCCCACAGCGACTGTCCCGCAAAGGCGCCGAGGTCCGGCTTGCCGCCCAGGATCCACAGACCGAGAAACGTGGCGAGCACCCCGGCGAGAGCCGCGAACGGATTGCCGGTCCAGTCGTTCTCAAGCCGGACGCCGAGCGATCGAAGGAAAGCCGTGGGAGCTTCGGCGCCGATCAGAACGAACGAATGGCGGTATGGCACTCGCTCGCCCGATTCGAATTCGACGAAGCCCGGCCCAAAGCGGCGTACGCGCGATTTGAGCATCAGCCGCACCGTACCCGCGGCGACCGCGGCGTGGAGCAGGCGCCGGTTGTCCTTGAAAAGGCGCGAGAATGCCGTGCCGCGGTGCGAAATCGTCACTCGGTTCCGTGGCGCGAGCGTGAGCGCCGCTTCGACCGCGCTGTTACCGCCGCCAACAATCAGTATGTCTTCGCCGTGGACGTGCTGAGGACTGTAGAGCCTGTGGTAGACGTGCTCCAGGTCTTCCCCGGGGACGCCCAGACGGCTGGGGTTGCCGCGTAGTCCGATCGCCAGGACCACCCGGCGGCCGCGGTAACTGCCCTTCGCGGTGGACGCCTCGAACCAGCCGTCCTTCCGCTTACCCAGGCCGGTCACTCCCTCTCCCGTGCGTACGTCGAGACCGCTCGATTCGACCTCGTCCCGCCAGCGCGCCACCAGGTCCTCTTTGGCCGCGCCATCGAGCCAGAGCCTGCCTTTTGGAGCTACACTCTCCGGCTCCGCGTAGATCCATTTACCTTCCGGAAAGTCTTCAAGAGTATCGGCCAGACGGCCCTTTTCCAAAACGACTACCTTCAGCCCGCGATGCTGGGCGGCCAGCGCGGCGTTCAGGCCCGCGGCGCCGGCTCCAATGACGATCAAATCCCATTCGTCCTCACGCGCCAGGCGCGCATCGGACTTTGCGGCGATGTGCAGAGCCACGCGATTCCCCTGCTCCATCGCCAGTTTCAGAACCGGGGCGCCGGTGAGGTCGCCGGCAATGTAGAGGCCCTCGATGTTGCTCTCGTTGTTCTCATTGACCACTGGACGCCGAGTGACGCCATTCGGACTGTTGAGAATATCCTTGAGAAGTTTGCTAACACTGGTCAACATCCTAAGTGTAATGGAGAATTAGCGCCGAATCCTTCCTGTCGAGCTTGGTACCGGCACTGTAGTACACCGGTAGTACCTGCAAGCTTGCGTTTTCGACAATTTCCGACATAATACTGAAGAACGGCAATACACCGGTACGGGCTTGCGCTTACCGCGCCGATAGGCTATAAAAACATGGTACGTGACGTGCATTGTCCCATCATGACGATGTCTCGTAATTTCAGATTTTCGATTGCGCGCACAGGCTTGGCGCTAGTACTTCTGCTGTCATGCGCCGGTCTTCGCGCGCAGTCCCTGATGCAAGGGTCCGGTCCAGGAAGGACGGTTCGAATCTTCAATACGGATTCGGCGGTTCTCGAGTCCCAGGACGCGCGCAACGACCTTCCGTGCATAGTCGCCCCAGTAAAAGCACGCCTCGGTTTCGACCTCCGCTTTCACGCCGGCTACGAAGTCAGCGTCCCGTTGCGCGAACTCGCGGGAAACGAAGACATGCTGACAATGGTCTTCCGCATCACACCGGAAGGCGGGAAGGAGCAGGCAGTCTACTTCTCGCAGAAGATCAGCGTTCCCGCGATTGAAGAGGGCGCCAAGGGCGACGCCTACCTTCGGGGCGGATTCGACCTCGGCGAAGGGAACTATCACGTGGACTGGCTGATGCGCGACCGCACGGAGCGCGTCTGTTCCTCGTATTGGGACGTCGAAGCGGTTCTGCCGCCGAAGGACAAGCAATTGGCGATAGTCATTCCGGCCGGCGGAATTCGGGCGGTCGAGCAGGAGCCCTTTAAGGAAGAACCGCCCGTAACAAGACTTCCCGAGGAGGCGCTCAACGTCAAGGTGCTGGTGAATTTCGCGCCACAGAACGCGCGGGCGGCCACGCTCAAGCCGTTCGATACAGCGGCGCTGATCTCGATTCTGCGCTCGGTCGCGCGCGAGCCTCGCATCACGAGAGTCTCCGTCGTCGCCTTCAATATGCAGGAGCAGCGCGTGATTTACCGCCAGGACAACGCGGAGCAAATCGATTTCCCGGCGCTCGGCGACGCGCTCGATTCATTGAAACTAGGCACGGTCGACTTGAACCGGCTTGGCAACAAGCACGGCGACATCAGGTTTCTTACCAAACTGATCGCCGACGAATGCAACTCGGCGCAGCAGCCGGACGCGCTGATTTTCGCCGGCCCGAAGGTGATGCTTGAGGAAGGGGTGCCGGTCGAAACGCTCAAGCAGGTGGGTGACTTGTCCTACCCGGTTTTCTACATGAATTACAACGCCTTTCCCCAAGCCGTGCCGTGGCGCGACGCGATTGGAACCGCGGTCAAGTACCTGAAGGGATTCGAGTATCCGATCAGCCGTCCGAGGGACCTTTGGTTTGCCTGGACCGAAATCATGTCCCGTATTGTAAGATTAAGACATGGACGGCCGGCTTCGGCGGCATCCAGCCAGTAAACTATGCTTCGTCACTCCGTTCTTGGGCTGATCGCGGGCGCTCTGACATGCACCGCTCAGCCGGCGGAGAGTAAAGACAGCTTGGCTCCGTTTATTCCCAGTCCTCAGATTCTCGTCGACAGAATGCTCGAGGCGGCGCAACTGCGCCCGGGAGAGTTGGTGTACGATCTGGGTTCCGGCGACGGCCGCATCGTGATCACCGCGGCTCAGAAGTATAAGGCCCGTGGCGTCGGCGTGGAACTTTCGCACAAGCTTTTCAAGTCCGCCTCGGACCGGGTAAGGGACCTGGGCTTGAGCAAGGACGTGCGCTTCCTGCACGAGAACCTGTTGAAGGTGGACATCAGCCCCGCGGATGTCGTGACCCTTTTCCTGCTCACGGCATCGAACGAGCTGCTTCGCCCGAATCTCGAAAAATACTTGAGGCCGGGGGCCCGGGTGGTCTCACTCGATTTCGAAATCCGCGGTTGGATCCCCGTTCGCGTCGAGAAAGTCGAGGCGGACAGGCGCATGCATAATATCTATCTCTACGAAGTGAAAAAGAAGTAACCGCTTTAGCCTCCAGCTTGGATTTGGAAATAGAAGCGCCACGCCTACCGGTTTCCCAAACCTATACACACCGCGCCGCCGAGAATCAGTCCAAGCCCCATCAGCTTCCCTTGCGTGAGCGGCTCCTTGAAATAGATCCGCGACCACAGGACGGTCCAGAGATTCGAAAGGGAGACCAGGGGGTAGAGAATCGTCAGCTCGCCATGGCGTATGCCCAGGACGTAGACCACCGAGGATAGAACAAATAGCGCGACCCCGGCGATGAGCGCCGTGTTCAAAAACAGATACCTTAGACCGAGTTTGAGCTTCGCGGCGCCGATCTTTAGAAACACGGCTCCGAACGATCCGATGAAGGAAGCCAGAAGTACGAGCAGGATCGAAGAAATGGGGGTCTTCAAGGAGCGGTACCGCTTCTTCCGAGAATACTCACTCCCAGCATCACCAGAGCGACGCCCATGATTTTGAACGCGTTCAGCCGCTCTCCGATCAACAGCGGCGTCGCAATCGCGACCCACACATACGTCAGCGCGAGAATCGGATAGAGAAGGGAGAGATCGCCGTCTCTGAGAGTGAAGACCAGCAGCACGGTACTCAGCCCGTAAAACGCGTAACCGGCCATCAGGGGAAAATTCAGGAGAAAACCCGCGATCCCGGGCTGGGTCATCGCCGCCGCGCCGGTCTTCATGAGAAGCTGAGCGGCCGCGCCAATCAGCGTGCAGAAGAAGACGACGGCGACCGACTGTCTGGCGGAGAGCGGCCTGTTGAGAAACTTGCGCACTTAACGCTGCACCCGGCCAGACCCGTCGCCCTTGAGCAGGTTCTTGACTTCGTCAACCGTAAAGCGGTTGAAGTCGCCCGGAATGGAGTGCTTGAGGCAGGAAGCAGCCACGGCGAACTCAAGCGCGTCCTTGTGCGTGGGCAGCGTCGTGAGCCCGTAAATCAGGCCTCCCGCAAAGCAATCCCCCCCGCCCACGCGATCGACAATGTGCGTGATTTCGTAGTGCCGGCTGACCATGAACTCCTTCCCATCGTATAGGCACGCCGACCAGCCATTGTGGGATGCGCTCTTCGATTCCCGCAAGGTAATCGCGACCGCCTTGAGATTCGGGAATGCGCTCACGACGCGCTTGCCCAGGTTCTCGTACTGCGTCACATCGAGCTTGCCGGAGTGAACGTCGGCGTCCGACTGAATGCCGAGGGCCATCTGGCAGTCCTCTTCGTTCGCGATGGCGAAATCCACATACTTGACCAATTCGGTCATCACCTCCGCCGGAGTCTTGCCGTACTTCCACAGATTCTTCCGGTAGTTCAGATCGCAGGAAACGGTGAGTCCTTTCTCTTTAGCCTTGCGGACCGATTCAACGCTGAGTTGGGCGGCGGAGGGGCTGAGCGCGGGCGTGATTCCGGTGATGTGAAACCACGACGCGCCATCGAAAGACTTGTCCCAATCGATGTCGCCCGGCTTCGCGAGGGCGATGGCTGCGTTGTCGCGGTCGTACACTACTTTCGAAGGCCTTTGGTTCGCGCCCGGCTCGACGAAGTAGATCCCCATGCGGCCCTTGGCTCTGACGATCGCCGAAGTGTCCACGCCGAACCGCCGCATTTCAGCCACGACGCCGTCCGCAATCGGGTTGTTGGGCGGGAGCACGGTTACATACCGCGCCGATTTTCCCCAGCCCGCCAGGGCTACCGCGACGTTGGCTTCACCCCCGCCGAACGTCGCCACGAACTGCGGCGACTGCAAAAAGCGCTCGAAGCCCGGGGGCGCGAGGCGCAACATGATTTCTCCGAAGGTAACGACCGTATTCGGCATGAGAGTTCACAATTTGGGAATGGCGACGACGTCAACCGCAAAGCCGGCGTCCATCGACGGCAAGCCTTCGAACAGAAGCATGGTGCTTGCCGGCGGCCGCTTGGGATCGTAAAACTCGAACCGGATCTTACTTACCTGATCGCGAATGGAAGCCGAGAGCGGGTAGATACTGGACATGACGACATCGCTGTAGGAGGCGCCCACCGCTTCAAGCGCCCTGCCGAGCCGCTGAAATGCCAGCCTCGCGTCGCCGTCGGAAAAGCCGTATGCCGACTGCGTTCCGCTCAGCGTTACCTTTGGGGCGCTGACGGCGGCGGTGTGAGAATAGTTTGGCGACGTCTTGAGTCCATTAGGATTGAGCAGCGCCACGCCATCGACGGCTTTCGAAAGGCGGGCTACGGCTTCGCATTCCGCGACGCCGCGCATGGGAGCGCGTTGAGTCTGTACGAAGTTCAGGGCGGCCGCGGGATAATGCGCCAGCACTTTCGAGCGAGCCTCTGTGAAGTCCTGCAGGGAACTGACGAAGCAGGTTACGCGCAGCACGTCCTTCGCATGGATACCACTCCCGGCGACCGCACGCTCCAGATCGGCCAGCGACGACTGCACCAACGAGGTCACGGGGCCAAGCGGGTAGTCGTTCGTCGATGCCTGTCCGGAAACGAATAGAAGTCCATGTGGATTTACTATTTTCTTCGCGACGGCAATCGATTCAATCACGACTTGGGCGGCTTCAAGCGGCAGGCCACCCACCTGCACGACGCTCAGCGCCGGCAGGGCCGCCTTGCGCTCGGTGAAAGTCTCGCTGACGATCGCTTGCACGCGCCGGAGGTCGCCGCTCCCGGCAACGAAAGCTCGCAGCTTTACGATGGACGCGGCGCCGCTGTTCTTCACGAGCGCTTTCAGCGCGTCGCGCACCTGTTGGGAGAGCAATCCCTTACCCGAAAGAGGAGAAACGTAAAACGCCAGGCGATTGGTTTCCGCCGTAACCGCGCTGGGCGGGTCTTTCGGAATCTCGAGCTTCTGCGTGAGCTCCTCTTCGGTCTTCTTCTTTTTCGCGAACGACGCTTCGGCTACGCAAAGTAGCAACGCGGCCGCCAGCGCAAGGGATCTCATAAGCCGAATAAAAAGGGGTCGAAGGAGAATTGTAGCATTTGGAGCAGACGGGTAATGGCCGGGAAGGCGCGCCACGGAGTTGCCCGCCGATGCCGCCATGAAGGCCAGGCCTCCGGCAAGGCCTCCGGCCTGTCAACGGCCGCCCGACCGCTTCCGCGCTGCCGCCGGCCTTGCGCCGCCTTCAGAGTGTTTCCCGGGCTTTCAGGCGACAAGGGCCCCGGTTTGCGACGTATCGTAGCCGGCCAGCGCTTCCAGTTTCCTCCGAAGCGCGGCGCGCTGCAGCACGTCGAGGAATGCCTTGACAGCGGGCAGGTCCGCCGTTCGCTTCCGCATCACGAGGTCGTACCGGGCGCTGTGGAGCGGCACAAAGTCCAGGCCGAACGTTTGCGCCGCCGGCCTGGTGGCCATGCACGCATCGGCTTCGCCGGATACCACGCAATACGCGGCGGCCAAGTGCCCGAAAGCCACTCGATCATAGCCTTGAATTTTGCTTGCCGCAATGCCGGACTTTTCGAGCAGTTTGTCCAACAAGGCGCGGCTCCCCGAGCCGGGTTCGCGATTCACAATCCGTACGGCTCTTCTCGACAGGTCCTCGGCTTTCCGCACATCCTTCGGGTTTCCCGGCGCGACGACCAAGCCCTCTTCCCACTGGACGAACGTCACGACGAGGATCTCCTCTTCCGGAAACTCCCCGCGCACATACGGCATGTTGAACTGGCCTGTCCCGGGATCTTCGAGATGCGATCCCGCGATATGAACTTTGCCTTCCTTGAGCCAGGTTAGCGCCAGCTTGCTCGATGCCGCGGCCGTTACGATTTCGACGCCGCTCATCCTCTCGACCATGTTCGCGAGCAGGCTCGCCGCCGGATCGCAGCCCGCGAGAACGAGACGCTTCCGCGAGGCCTCTTCCTTGGCGAACACCACCAGATCCGCGCGTCCCTTTGTCCGCCCCGGACGCTGGATGACGCCGTCCGCTTCAGGCATGTAATAGGGCGTGGCGCTCACGGGCACGCCGACCCATCGGGAGCCGATCCGCCAGATACGCACCGCCTGCCCCATGACAGGCGCCGCGGCGCTGAGCACTTCCGCCGAGAGGGATTCCGGAGACTTCGGTGAGCCCGCGGGTAAGGAAAACAGCTCGTCGACGGTCACTTCGAGCTCACGCGCCAGATGTAGCGCGAGCTCCGTATTGGGCACATACGTTCCGGCTTCAATGGCGTAGATCGTTTGCCGGCTCACATTTACACGCCTCGCCAGATCCGACGCCCCTATTCCTCTACCCTTCCGAAGCTGCCCCAGCCGGTTCTCAACGCGGGTCTTGGCCACTGTCTTATTTCCTTAATTGAACTACTTCGAGTCTGGTCAACATCCTAAGCGAACGCGCTCCGGGCTTGTCCTTAGGCGCAACCAGCCGAAAACGGCCCTGTGCTCCGGCGAGCGGTTTTCTATTCGCCGTATCCGCCAAAAGGATCTGGTTGTCGATGAAGGCCGGGTCGAGCTCGGCCAGCGAGAACACGGCCTGGTAGCCGTCCTGCCCTTCCGCGAGCACATAACTCGCGAGCGCCTTGCCACGTAACGATTCGCCTTGCGGGACGCCAGCCCGATTCAACACCTCGTGAAGCCACACCCCTTCGTAGACCGTCTCCAGGCCATGGCTAGTGGTCTTGACAGACGCGCGAGGCATCTTCGCGAGGTCGGCCGCGGTCAATGTAAGTGGCTGTTTGACCGCTCCGGCGATCTGAATGGAAGCAGGTGAATCCTGGGCGGCAAGGACGCCCAGCGACAGGATCAGGCAGAGACACAAGCCGATGGGGCAGGCGATCGTCTTTTGCCGCCTGCCTTCCACCGCGCATATCGCAGGCCGGAGACGACGATGGCCTGCCCCAGCTCTACCACAGTTCGATCGGCAAATTTGGAACAATCGATTCTCCCGACGAGCCCTTAGAAGTGTACCTTCAAAACGAGCTCAAAGACGCGCGGATCGAGCGCCGTGGTGATGGAGCCGAACGCCGCGTTGCCAAAACTGCCGTTCGGATTGCCGAGCGGCGGTGTGTTGGTCACGTTAAAAGCTTCCGCGCGGAACTCGGTACGGAAGCGCTTCGTAATCATGAACGTCTTGCCGATCATCACGTCGCCCGCGCGATATCCAGGCCCGGACACGGGGTTGCGCGAACTGTCGCCGATCGCGAACTGCGGAGCCTGCGTAAACGCCGCCGTACTGAAATAGCGCCCAGTGGTCCGCTGACCGGACGGCAGCGCCGGATCCGAGATGCGGTTCGGCCGTTGAATGCCGAAACCCGCGAAGGCGTTGAGATTGGTGGCCTGCGTGATCGCGATAGGGCTGCCGGACTGAAGCCGGACGATACCGGCAACCTGCCACCCTCCCGCCACCAGATCCCGCCAGCCGGTCAAAGAATGAGAGCGGCCGCGGCCGAACGGCAGCTCATACACGAAGCCGCTTGAGAAAATGTGCGGCGCGTTGCCGGTGGAGACGTCCTTCTCCAGGCGCTTGTTGAAGCTGTCGGCGGCCTGGAAGGTCGCAACCGGACCCGTGAGCACGGCGGAATCGAAGACCGCGCCCGCATCGTCGATCAATCGCGAGAACGTATAGGCCACGCTGAAGGTCAATCCTCGCGAGAATCGCTTCTCAATACGCGATTGGAAGGAATGATAGGTCGAGTGGCCGATGTTATTGCGGTAGAGCGTCACGGTGGTGAAACGCGGGTACGTGCGCAAGAGCTGTGCACGTGGGAAGGTTGGCGTTCCAAGCGATGTATTGGCCGGGATCCGGCCGAAATAGGGGTTCGCGACCTGCTGGGTGAGCTGCGGGCCGAGCTTCAACTGGTCAACCGTGAGCTGGTTCAGATTGATATCGGGCACGCCCAACCGCGTGAGCTTCGATCCCAGGTAGCCAAACTCAAGGCTCCAGTTCTCGCCGAACGTCTTCTGCAAACTGAGGTTCCATTGCTGGGCGTAGCCGCTGCCGTTGTTTCTCTGCACACCAAAGACACCCTGGCCGAATCCCGCGTCCGGGCCGGGGGGTTGAGGGACGACGGTTGGACCCCGCGAGAGTACGAAAGCCGGGTTGATGTTGTCCAAAGTCTGCTGGCCGAGGGTCTGGATGAACGGAAAGAGAGGCGTCGTGAACGGCGTTGTGATCCCGGCCTGCTCGATCCATGTCATGGAGTAACCGGAACGGACTACAAAGGAGTCCGTGATCTTGTACGCCAAGCCGACCCGCGGCGCGAAGTTTTTCTTTTCCAGGTTGCGGGCGGAGCGGGGGAAGCCGTTCGCGCCGAAGTAGTCGAGCTGCTGCGTTTGCAGATTGAAAACCGCGCCTTGATCGCCCGCCACCGTCGACGGGAAGTTGAGGGTATAGCGGACGCCGAGATTCACCGACATGCGCCGCGTGGCGCGCCAATCGTCCTGGATGAAGAACTCGGCGACGGTCGCGCGCGGCTTGAGAATCTGCGATTGCGCGTCGATGCTGAATCGCGTCACCTTTCCCAACAGGAAGGACGCGAAGCTGTTGCCCGTATTCGCCGCCGGAGTGCCGGCCGCGCTGAGCCCCGCCGTGAAAATGTTGCTGAACTGGAAATTGCCTGTGGGACTGGGAGGTTGCAGTACATCCAGCCGCTCCAGCCGGATATCCGTTCCGGCCTTCAAGCTGTGGCGGCCTTCGATCCAGGAGTAATTGTCGATGAGCTGCGTAACCGACGTCGTGAAACTCGCATTGCCGTTTGCCGGCGGACCCAGTTGCTGCAAACCTACGACATCGTACGTGGGCAGCACATCGCGGAATGAGGTGAGCGGGATCTTCGGAATCCGGGAGACCTCGGTGGCCGGTTGTCCGGTCGTCAGCGCGGATCGGTCGAAACCTCGCCGGGTGAAGCCGAAGCGAATCTGATTGACGGCGGCCGGGCTCAGGTTCCAGCTATGCTCGCCCACGACGCTGTCGGCCCTGGTGAGAGTCTTGCCGATGAAGGCCGCCGTGAATGTGCCGCTACCGTCTGGAAGGGGAGTTGCAGGTTGGGAGTCGTCGCGAAGAAAGGAGTAGCGCGCGAAAACCCTCTGGCGCGCGCCGAAATAGCGGTCCAGCCGAACATCGAACTGTTCCTGCGCCGTCGTGTCCGCCCCGACGCGGCGGTAGTTGTTCGCGGCCGCTTCATTCGCACCCGAAAACACGTTGGGGGCGGGATACCGGTCAAGCACCGCCAGCGTCGCCGGATCGAACAGGGTGGTGGGAATCGTGTTGCCCGGAAATGGATTGCGAACGTATCCCGCGGCTGTCTGGCTCGTCGATTGCGGATCGAAGATCGGTTGCGTGAATACGCCGCGTTTCTGAGCGCTCGTGGGAACGGTGCTCGTCCTGACAACACCCGTGTCCAGGCGAGTCCCCTGCCAGTCCACGAAAAAGAACGTCTTGTTCTTCTGAACGGGCCCGCCCAGAATGAACCCGTATTGGTTACGGCGGAAGCGGGGCTTTGGACCCGTGGTCGCGAACAGGTTGCGGGCGTTCAAGGCTTCGTTGCGGAAGAACTCGAAAAACGTGCCATGCAGGCTGTTCGAACCCGACTTCTGATTCACCATGATCACGCCGCCGTTGGAGCGTCCGTACTCCGCCGAATAGCTGTTGGTTTCGACTCGAAACTCCTCGATCGCGTCCACGATGGGATAGTACGCTACCTGCCCGGGCTCCGGCTGCAATACGCTGATGCCGTCATAGATGTATTCGCTCACTCGCGGACGGCTGCCATTGATGCGCGGCAGCAGATTGCCCGGCGGCAGATTCACGCCTGGCGAGAGCGCAATCAACGGGACGAAGTTCCGTCCATCCAGCGGCAACGCGACAATCTTCTTCCGCTCCACCACAAAGCTCGCTGTGCCGCGGCTGGACTGCAGCAATGGGGCGGCGGCAGTGACGACGACCGATTCGGACGCGTCACCCACGCGCAATTCGAGGTCAAGGCTGATGCGGTCCCCTACACGAACGACGATGCCGTCGCGGCGAAGGGTGGCGAATCCGCCCTTCATGACCGCGAGTTGATGACTGCCAGCCGGCAACGCGAAGAAATGATAGGCGCCGTTCACGTCCGACGCCACCGAGAGCCTGGTATCCGTGCCCGTGTTGATCAGGTCTACCGCGGCGCCGTTTACCGGCAGCCCGGCAGGATCGCGCACGACGCCGAACAACTCCGCTTTTGTGGACTGCGCTCGCAGCGCGGAGCATGAGAGAGCGACTAGGAGGAGGGTGACGAATGCGGAGCGGCGGCGATGGGCCATAGTCTTTTATAAAATACTATGTGATCTTATCACAACAGACATCCAATGCAGGACGTTCCTGAAGAGAAGGCCGGTTTCGAACCAGCGCAGGCGGGGCCCACGGACCCTTGGGCAAGGCCTCGTCGCGCCGGGAGCGAGGGCGTTTCCGCACCATCTGCTTTCCCATTTGGCGGACCTTGACGGCCACTTCGCCTGCCGTGAATCCGTATTTGGGGAGTGCAAGCCGCCTGCGGGAACGCACGTGGCTGCTGCTGTCGCCCCTGTTTTTGCCGCGGCGTCCTGGGTCCGGTATACTACTTCCCAAGGAGGTCTTAACAATTGACACACCCGATTCTTCGACTTGCACTCGCTGGACTTCTTTTGGCGGGTATTCTGCCGGCGCAAGAGGTTACCGCCGGTATCTACGGCGTGGTACAGGACTCCACCTCGGCGGTCGTTCCAAACGCCGCCATAAGACTCCGTAACATCGCCACGGGGCGAACGCACCAGACCGCGACGGACGAATCAGGCAACTACTCCATCGTGTTTCTGCCGATCGGCACATACGAGGTTTCGGCGGAGGCGCAGGGTTTCAAGAAGCTCGTGCTCAGCGATGTGGCGCTGCGCGTGAACGACAACCGCCGCATCTCCATCACCCTCGAAGTGGGCCAGCTCGCGGAACAGGTTACGGTCGAGGCAAGCGCCGTTACGGTGAACACGGCGTCGGGAACCACCAGCCAGTTACTCGACGGGCGCGACATGATCAAGCTGCCCTCGCGCGGGCGCAACGTCCTCCCGTTCGCGCTGTTGATGCCAGGCGTCGTGAGCGACACGCCTTACGACCGCCGCAACAACCGTTCCATGGTGAACGGCATCAGGCCCACGCATAACGCCTGGCTCCTCGATGGCGGCTACAACATCGACACGGGCGGAAACTGGGGAACGCCGCTTTCACCGAACATCGAAACGGTCGCCGAATTTCGCGCCATCCGCGGCAATTACTCGGCTGAGTTCGGCATCGGCGGCGGCAGCCAGTTCAACGTCATCACCAAGAGCGGCACGAACGACTTGCACGGATCGCTCTACTGGTTCCACCGCAACGACAAGCTGAACGCCCGCAACTTCTTTTCACCCAGCCGCGAGCCGTTTAAGGGCAACGACTACGGCTTCAGCGTCGGCGGCCCCGTGTACATTCCCAAGGTGTACGACGGCCGCAACAAGACGTTCTTCTTCGTGCTGCTCGGTTGGATCAAGGAGCGACGCGAGCAGAATTTCCTGCAAATCGTACCCACCGCGGCTTACAAGACGGGCAATTTCTCGGCGCTCGGCCGCCCGCTGTACGACCCCGACAATGGAATGCCCTTCGCCGGAAACGTCATCCCGCCCGCGCGCATCGACCCGAACGCACTCGGTTACGCCAAGATGTATCCCGACCCGAACTTTCTCGATGCGGCCGGCCGCAATTGGAGCGCGCTCATAGGTCGCGTCGACGACACGACCGAGAAGAACTTCCGCGTCGACCACAACTTCTCCGACAAGCACCGCGTCATGTGGCGTTACACGCCTGAGTTCCGGTTGAACGATTTCGCCACTTCCTCGGGCTTTGCCTTCCTCCGCCAGAACAACCAGACCCCGGCGCGAAACATGACGGCCAACTACAACGCCACGTTCCGGCCCGACTTGATCATGGACCTGACGTTTGTCCGGTCTCACAACCGCATTAAGCAGTTTCCGCCGGATCTGAGCGGGGCGACATGGGGAATCAACATTCCTCAATTGTTCGCGGACACGGACAAGACCTATCCGCTCGGAAGCCTTAATCTGGACAAGGTACCGGACCGCGTGCCGACCATCACGCTCACCAACTACGCGTCGGTGGCGCCGGGCTCACCCTGGTCCAACTTCCAGACCATTTACGAATTGCGGAACAACTTCACGTGGATCAAGAATAAGCACACCTTGAAAGCGGGCTTTGCCTATTCCTACGAGATCAAGTTCGAGCCCACGAATACCGACGTGTTCGGACGCTTCAACTTCGACGGACGCTTCACGCGTCAGGCCGGGGCCACCTCGGGCGGCGACGCCTTCGCCGACATGCTGCTCGGCCGCCCTCTTCAATACGACGAGACCGACACGGTCGCGTTCAACGATAACCGGCGAAACTCGATAGAGTTCTACTTTGACGATTCCTGGAAGGTAACGCGCAAGCTGAGCATCAACCTAGGCCTGCGGTGGTCTTACTTCCCGCCGGCGACCGAGCCCGACGACCGCTTCCGGGTATTCGTGCCGTCGGCATACGATCCGTCGAAAGCCGTAACTTTGAACGCCGCGGGCCAGGTCCAGCGCGGGTCGGGCGACCGTTTCAACGGGCTGGTGAATCCGAAGTCCTACTGGGATTCCTCGAAGCGAAACTTCGCGCCGCGCGTCAGTTTTGCCTATGACCTTACAGGCAAGGGGCGCACGGTAACGCGAGGCGGTTATGGATTGTTCTACAGCCGCGAAATTCTCGGGGCCTTCATCCTCATGTCCGGCAACCCGCCGTTTTCGCAACTGGTCAGTATTCAGTCCACGCGTCTTTCGAATCCGGGTGGCGGCACGGCGCGCGACTTCGATCTGCCGATCGAGCTCGGCTCGATCGACACCAATCAGCTTACGCCGAACACGCAGCAATGGAACATCGGCGTCGAGCACGGTCTGGACAACAACACGGTGGTCGAGGTGGGCTACACGGGCTCGCGGGTCATTCACATGATGCGAACTCAGGACATCAACCAGCCGCTGCCGAACGCGGCTATCGCGCAGGGCGCGAGCGCCCATCCGTTCCGTCCGTACAAGGGCTGGACGGTGATTAACCACCGTGAGCAGAGCTTCATGTCGAACTATCACGGATTGCAGGTGGGGCTCAAGCGCAACTACGCCAAGGGCATCATGTTCCAAAGCGCTTACACATGGTCGAAGACGATCGACAACGCCGACTTCACGGCCGGCATCTACGGGTTTGCGCCGAACACGCGCGACTCTTCGGGCGAGCGCGGCCGCGCGAGCCTGGATGCGAATCACAACTTCATCGGAAGCGTGATCTGGGATATTCCGTTCCTTAAGGATCACAAGGACATCGTCGGCAAGGCCTTCGGCGGCTGGCAGGTGTCGACGATCTACACGTTGCGGACCGGCTTGCCGATCAGCCCCGAGTTGGGCCGGGACAACGCCGGTGTGGGAACTTCCACAAGGCAACGGCCGCTCGCTTCCGGCAGCCCTTTCCTCGATCACGGTACGCGTTCACTGGCGCAGTGGTTTAATCCGTCGGTGTATTCCGCCCCGCCGCTCGGCACGTTCTCGCCGGTGGCGCGCAACATTCTCAGCGGACCGGGCTGGAATCAATGGGACCTCTCGTTCGTGAAGGCCATCCCGTTCGGCGAGGGCCGTCGAGTGGAGTTGCGCGCGGACGGTTTCAACATTTTCAACCATACGCAGTTTAATACCGTGGGGACGAACTTCCAGCAACCTGCCACGTTCGGGCGCATCACGGCGACACGAAATGAGCGCAACTTTATGGCTGGCATTCGCATTCAGTTTTAACGGGAACGCCTGCCAGAGCTGCCATCGAGCTATCGTCGAAGCCTATCAACGGACCGGCATGGGCCGGTCCGTTTCCCTTTCCCCGCGCGTTTCCGAAGGGGCGTTCTACCATCGGCTCTCAAACCGGCACTACACGGTCCGCGATGGGCGGATGCGCCGAAACCAGAAGGACGCGCAGGGCCGGGAAGTGAATCCGGTTGAGAAAACCATCGATTTTGGCATCGGCTCCGGCAACCACGCGGTCACTTACGTTCACCGGTCCGCCGAGGGGCGGTTGATTGAGTTGCCCGTGTCCTACTACGCGCTTTCCGGTTGGGCCATGTCGCCCGGTTACGACAAACCGGATCATCTTGACTTCAGGCGGGAAGTGACTGCTGCCTGCCTGTTTTGCCACTCCGATTCGAGCGACCCCGCGCCGATCGGCTGCGGACGCTGCCACGGCGATGGCGCCGCTCATGCGCTGAAGCCGTCTCGAGAGAATATCGTAAATCCCAAGCGTCTTCCCGCATCCAGGCAGTTGGACGTCTGTCTGCAATGCCACCTTGAAACGGCATCGAGCGGATTTCCCGATTCCTTGCGCCATGCGGGGAGGGATGTGTGGCCGTACAAGCCAGGCGAAGCGCTGACGTCGTACAAAACCTATTTCGACCGTGACGATAGTAAGGACCGCTTCGAGGTGAATCACGCCGGATACCGTCTGATGCAGTCCCGATGCTTCACGGAGAGCGGCGGCCGGATGACGTGCACCACCTGTCACGATCCGCACAGCGCCAAGGCGCGTAACGCATGCGGTTCCTGCCATTCGTCGCCGCATGCCCGCGGGACAACCGATTGCGCCGGCTGCCACATGCCGAAGCGCCGCACGGAAGACGCTATTCATGTGCGAATGACCGATCACAAGATTGTCCGGTCCCCGAAGTTTGAAGAACCGAAGGATGAGCGTCATGAGGCTTTCGCCGGCGGCCTGAAGGCGTTTTACGGCGTGGGACTCCTCGACCTGGCGCATGTGAAGCAGGCAATCGACTCGGGTCGCGGCACGGAAAACGACTATCGCCGTTGGCTCGCTCTTGAGCCGGGATCGAGTGCGGCGTTGGCGTCGCTTGGAGAGGCATTGATGCGGTTCGGCAAGCGAGCCGAGGCCGTGCCGCTGCTCGAACAAGTTCGCCTGGACGATCCCCGCAATCAGGCCGCATTGAACGCCCTGGCCGTTCATCACGCTATCGAGGGCCGGCTTGGGAAGGCGATGGACCTGCTCACGGAAGCTCGGGCCGCGAACCCGGACCACCCCCTGACGTGGATCAATCTTGGAGTGACGCACGAAGCGCTGGGCGATACACGGAAGGCGCGCGCCGCCTATCTTGAAGCGATCCGAATCCAGCCGGATTCAAGTGAGGCTCGCCGCCGACTGGCTGCGCTCAGGTGAGGGCCGGACGGCAACCGCGCGAGTCCATTGCGGTCCTCGTCGGGCGGGAAGAGGACCGTCGCGGTCGGGGGCCCATTGCCGGGAGTGATGGCGGTCTTCGAGCAGTCGATCCTCCGCCCGGACGCGGATTTCGGCGCCAACCAAAGAATCGGGCAGCGCCCCCGTAGTAAATTGATATTTCACGAAACCTGCCTCGCCGACGTCGCGTTGCCAGCCGTCTCACCCGTCTCCGGTGCGGGACGGGCAGCGTTCGGCGCTGCGACGGTTTTGATGGCGGGCTGGGGCTTCAACACTGGGTCCTGACCAGTCGCTTCACGGAACTCAGCAGCATCGGACAGCTTCTGCAGGAGAAATCGTCCCCAGGCCTTCGTATACACATAGTCGCCATGGGCCTTGTCGAACACGCAGAAGTCGGCCCTCGTCTTCTCGGGTGCAGCGCTATTCTTCCTCGGTCGGACGCGATAGTGCTGCCAAGCCTTGGTGTGGTGATGCATGTTGAACTGGAAAGGCAATTGTCGATTGACTTCCTTCACAACGTCGCCAGCCTTCACCATGTCCGCGTTCACGACGGGAATCTGTTTTTCGCGGATCATCCCTACGACCTTCTCGAGCTTCTCCATGTCATCGGGTTTCGTTGGATCGAAGTGGATGAACTCCATGGCCAAATCGGCCGATTTTTCGTGATTCGCGATCTTGGGGACCAGATAAAAGCTGAAACGAAACTGCGGGCTGTTCAGGACCTCCGTCGGCAATCCCATCCGAAACTGACTGATGTAGTCCAAGACCTTCGCGGAAGCCGAACTCGCGAGCCTCTTGCGGGCTTCCTGTTGCGCTTTTGGGCTGGTTCGCGAGAATTGTATCGCCAAGGCGAGTTTGTCGGTCAAGCCATACTTCGGCCCGAACTCTTTGACCAGAAGGTCATCGAAATTCATGAGCATAGCTTGGCATTCACCGAATAGTGACGGATCGAGGTATGGCATACCGCGGTGCTCAATCTTGTTCCGTAAGCCGAGGATAAACTCCAGGTTTTTTCGTTCCGGTGGATTGGCGGTCACGAAGTGCCGCTTGATGCACTCCGCCAAATCCCAGTGCGCTGCATCGCCATCAATCCGCTTGTAGCGTTTCCGTTCGCCCGGCGATTCAAGTTCGTACCACGGTTTTCTGCCGCGCCGATAGAAAATGGCGTGGAAAAAAGCCGTCCACGCGATGACCATCAGAACGATGTAGTTGCCGGCCCGGAAGTCTATGGCCGGTTTGTTGTAGATCTCAACGGCCGCAAGAGCAGCATCGCGAGCTTTGCTCAGATTCTCTCTGACCGGCTGGGGCAATCCGCGGGGCATGCAGTTACCGTATCCTCCCCTCGTAATCCAGGGAGGCTTACCCATTCCGCATCATTTTATCCAATGGGGCTACCGTAAGGACCTGATGAAAGGAATGTAAGCGCGCACGCGCCGCTTGTACTCGCGGAAGGCGTCGCCGAAGCGGTCTTCGAGCAGGCGATCCTCCGCCCGAACACGAATTTCGGTCCCAACCAGAAAGACCGCGATAGCCGCGATCAGCACTTCCCATCGCGCCAGAATGAGACCGGTCATGAGAAGCATGCCGCCCATCGCCGCGTAGATCGGGTGCCGAATTACGGAATACGGACCGGACATGACCAAATCGTGATCGGCCAGCAAGGCGGCGTGTATGCGCCACTGCTTGCCGAGATACCGTTTCGCGTAAGAAGCGCAGAGCGCCGACGCGACACCGATACCAAGGGCAAGGACGAGTGTCGCGCCACCGACCGTAACGGAAGGCTGGCGCGCCCACGCCAATCCGAATCCCAGCCCCTGGAGAACGAGGCCCCACTTCGCCCTTGGGGCCGATACGACGGTCCGACCTCTGGGCCTTCCGGAGATGAGAAACGTCAAGACCCAGCCCACCCAAACGAGGATGAGAAGCAGGTAGGGGGACGCCGGCATCTTAAGACTACGCCCGCAATTTCTTCACCAGGTCCGTCTTTCCCGCCACATCGGTCAGCCGGAAATCGCGTCCCTGGAAGAAATAGGTGAGCTTCTCGTGGTTGACGCCCATCATCTCGAGGATGCTCGCGTGCAAGTCATGAACGTGAACCGGGTCTTGAATCGCACGGAGGCCGATCTCGTCGGTCGAGCCGATCACTTTCCCGCCCTTCACGCCGCCACCCGCCATCCACATCGTGAAACCGTACGGATTATGGTCGCGCCCATTGTTGTCGCCTCCGCCGTTTGCGTTGCCGTCCGAGGTGGGCGTACGCCCGAACTCCCCACCCCACACGACGAGCGTGCTTTCAAGCAGTCCGCGCGATTTCAGGTCGGCCAGCAGACCTGCGATCGGCTTGTCCACCTTTCCTGTCATGCTCACATGATTCCGCTCGCATTGGCTATGGCCGTCCCAATCCCCGCCCTTCGTGGTGCTGCCGGACCACAGTTGCACGAACCGTACGCCACGCTCCACCAGACGCCGCGCGAGAAGACACTTGCCGCCAAACTCCGCCGTGCCGGCCGCATCGAGCCCGTAGAGCGAGCGCGTCGCGGCCGTTTCCTTTGCGAGATCCGTCAGCTCCGGCGCAGCCATTTGCATGCGGAAAGCCAATTCATAGGACGCGATCCGGGCCGGCAGATTCGAATCGTCCGCGCGCGATTCGTAGTGTTTCTCGTTGTACCAATTGAGCAGGTCGAGCATTTCCCGCTGCTCGTTCGTCCGCATGCCCTCCGGAGGCCGGGCGTTCAGGATCGGATTCTTACCGTCCCGCAACGGCGTTCCCTGATACATCGCGGGCAGGAATCCCGAGCCATATACAGGCGGACCGGACTTGATTCCGCCTTCGAGCAGCACCACGAACGCAGGCAGATTGTCGCATTCGCTGCCCAGTCCGTAGACGAGCCACGACCCGAGGCTCGGACGCCCGATCCGCGGCCAGCCGTTGTTCAGCCAGTTCAGCGCGGCCGTGTGCGTGAAACCGTCGTGATGGCAGGAACGGATTACAGCGAGATCGTCGGCATGCCCCGCCGTGTGCGGCAGCAGGTCGCCGATCTCGATGCCCGATTGCCCATACTTCTTGAATGTGCGCCGTGACGCGAGCAGCGGCACTTCGTTGAACTTCGAGAACTGCAACTGCACGTGGCCGAAGCTCTCCGGCACGGGCTGGCCGGTGAGTTTCGCAAGAAGGGGCTTCGGGTCCCACAGATCGATGTGGCTTGGCCCGCCATGCATGAACAGAAAAATCACGTTCTTCGCGGTCGCGGGCAGGGGCGGGACTTTCGGGGCCAAGGGATTTTTCACCGCGGCCGCGGCCGCGCCTTGCCCCAGCAGATACGTCAGCGCAAGCTGGCCGAATCCCAGCCCGGAGCGCGTCAGGAACTCGCGGCGCGATGCGAATGGATCAGTCCACATAGACAAACTCGCTCATATTGAACAACAGCAAACACAGCCGTTCCAGACTGTTCGATTGCGCGAAGGCGACGGCCCGCGCTCTCTCTTCAGGAGTGGGCGTCCGCCCCAGCGCCAGCTTCCAGCCCCTCTCCACCCAGGCTTCCGGATTCTCTCCACGCTCCTTGCGCAAACGCGCCGCGAGCTTGCCCGACTGCGCGGTCATGAACCCGCTGTTCATCAACGCCAGAGCCTGCGGAGCGATGGTCGAACTCTCCCGCCGCGCGCAACTTGCCGCCGCGTCCGGCTGATCGAAAGTCTCGAACATCGGCAAACGGAACGACCGCTTCACGAGCAGGTAAACGCTCCGCCTCACATGCTCCGCCGGGTCGCTCGCCACGGGCCATTGCGAAGCGTCGCGCATGCCCTCGCGTTCTTCCTCGCTCAGCGGAATGGCCACAGGCGGGCCGCCCGGTTTCGGATTCAGCTCGCCCGACACGGCGAGGACGGCGTCGCGCAGCGCCTCGGCCTCCAGGCGCTGCCGGTTCATCCTCCATAGAAAGCGGTTGTCCGCGTCAATTTTGGAATTCGCCGCGTCCGGGGCGCTCGACATGCGATATGCGTTCGACAGCATCACAGTCCGGTGCATCGCCTTGACGCTCCAGCCGGCGCGGACGAATTCCGTTGCAAGCCAGTCGAGCAGTTCCGGGTGCGTCGGAGCGTCGCCCTGCCGTCCGAAATCGTTGGACGTTGCGACAAGACCGCGGCCAAAATGCCCCTGCCAGATGCGGTTCACCATGACGCGCGCCAGAAGCGGATGGTCCCCGGCCGTGATCCATTGCGCGAGCGCCTTACGCCGTTGCGGGACGAAAGGACCGTTCGAGGGCTCGTCGATGCGTCCACGGCCAAGGATCGCGGCAGGGAAGCCGGGCTCCACTTTTTCGCCCTTCTGCTTGAAGTCGCCCCGCAGCAGAATGTGCGAATCCGGCACTTGTTCGCTGTGCCCGAGAACGGTTGCCCTGCCGTAGGGAACGGGAGCTTTCACGTAGGCGTCACCGATTTGCCGCAGCAACGATTCCCGTTCGTCCTTTTCAGCTGGGGTGTAAGCGCCTTCCACAGCGTACCGTCCGGCGCGCTTGCGATCGCCGCCGCCCGACCGCTTGCGCACATCCGCGTCGAGGCGCGCGAGCTTCGCCTTCAGTTCGTCCGCGATGGACAGCCTGGTCATGAAGCGCGTGTACTCATAGACCATGATCTGACTGACGACGGGAATTTCCCGCTCTTCGCTGCCGGCAAACAGAGCTGCGAAACGGTAGTAGTCGCGTTGGGTGATGGGGTCGAACTTGTGATCGTGGCACCGCGCGCAGCCCATCGTGAGTCCGAGAAAAGCCGCTCCGGTGGTCTCCACGGCTTCCGCCTGCCACTCCGATCGAAACTGATCGCCGAAGAGCGCGTATTCCTGAGCCACCGCGCCCACCGTGAACAATCCAGTTCCTATACGCCGCGACAGATTCAGCAACTTTTGTTTCGGGATATCGTAGGATCCGTCAAGCTCGAGGTTGTCCGGCCACAGCTCGTCCGCCGCAATCTGCTCCTTGACGAACTGGTCGTAAGGCTTGTCCTGGTTGAACGACTGGATCACGTAGTCGCGGTAGCGCCAGGCATTCGCGAAATAGACGTCGGTTTCGTAGCCGCCCGTATCGGCGTATCGAACCACGTCGAGCCAGTGCCGGCCCCAACGTTCTCCATAACGCGGCGAAGCCAGGAGTTGGTCGATCAACTCCTCGTAGGCGCCGGGGGACTCGTTCTTCACAAACCGGTCCACGTCCTCGGGCGCCGGCGGAAGGCCGTGCAAGTCGAAATAGGCGCGGCGCGCAAGCACGGCCTTTGCGGCGGGAGCGACGGGATCGAGCTTCTCCGCTTCGAGCTTGCTCAGGATAAAGGAATCGACGGGATTGCGGGTCCACGCCGCGTTCCCAACGGCAGGAATGGCGGGCGCGAGCGGCTTGCGGAAGGCCCACCAGCCGGAGACGCCGGACTTCGCCGATTCGCCGCTCCAGGGGGCGCCCTCTTCGATCCAGGCTCGCAGCGTCGCGACCTGATCGCCGGCAAGCGCGCTTTTTCCAGGCGGCATCTGCAACTCGCCCTTGCGCAGGACGGCTTGATAAAGAAGACTTTCCGAAGCGCTGCCAGGAACGATCGCAGGCCCGCGTTTACCGCCCTTGAGGAGTCCGTCGCGGTCCCTCATGTCCAGCCCGGACATCTTTGCCGCGCCATGGCAACCGGTGCAGTTCGTCTCCATGATGGCCTGCGCGGCGGACTGCCCATGGAGAACGGGCGCGGCTAACGCCGCTGCGAACACGTAGAATCTCGACCGTGGAGACCACATCTGTATGGGATTATATAATCTTCCAGCGGCCCGCGGGCCTCGCTCGCGCTAGCGTTACCGGAGGCGGAATATGTTTTTGGAACCAGTGCCGGATGATTCGGTACGGTGCTCGATCGCACCGTGGCTGACTGTCGGGAATGGCGCGCAAGCTGTCGACTTCTACAAGTCGGCGTTCGGAGCGACTGAGGTCTATCGCCTGGACGTACCTGGGGGAGGCGTGGTGGCTAGACTTTCCGTCGATGGCGCGGAGTTTTGGCTGAGCGGCGAGTCTCCCGAGCTTGGCGAGGTGAGCCCCGAGTCTCCCGGTGGCGGTTCGATTCGAATGATCTTGACCGTCGCCGACCCGGACGCCGTTTGCACGCGGGCGCGTGCGGCTGGCGCCTCAGAGGTCTTCCCTGTAGGGGAGGCACACGGATGGAGATTGGGGCGCGTGGTAGATCCATTCGGACATCACTGGGAGATCGGCCGTCCGCTTCGGGCGTAGGCGCTCGATCCGCCACCGGCATGAACGCGCATCGCGGCACGCCGACGGTCGAGGAAGGGGCGGCCCCACATTGCATTCGAAGTGCGGCAGTTATTTTGTGACAAGGCCCAGCCCCGGCCCCGGAACGGCGTCGCACATTGAGCCGCTCGGGCACGATTCCCGCTGATGTACAATCAGAAAAGTTTTTTGGGATTTTCAACCGATAGGGGGAGGAACAATGCGTCTATTACTTGCTTTATTGATCGCCACGGCTTGCAGTTTCGCGCAGAGCGTCACCGGCTCCATTACGGGTTTCGTCAAGGATCCCGCGGGGGCCGTTGTTCCCAATGCGCAGATTATCGCGGTAAATACAGCGACGAATTCGAAATTCGATTCCCTTGCCGATTCGACCGGCGTCTACAATTTCCGCGCGTTGCCCGTGGGCGGATACGACGTGAGGGCGAGCTTCGCCGGATTCCGTCCCTTCGAAGCAAAGGGCGTGCAGCTTCAGGTGAACGAGGTGGTCCGCGTCGACATTAATCTCGCCGTGGGTCAGACCACCGAGACGCTCACCGTAACCGCCGACGTGGTGACGGTGGACACGACGACGTCAACCCTGAAAACGGTTGTAGACAAGAAAAGGATCGAGGAATTGCCCCTCAACGGACGGAACCCGACGCAGTTGATGCGTCTGGTTGTGGGCGTTCAGGCCGACTTCAGAGCGGACGTAACCTCCGGAACCACGTATCCGGGGACGACTCCGGTCTCGGTGAACGGGGGCCGCGCCAACCAGACCAACTATGTTCTGGATGGGGCGCAGAATAACGACCACTATTCGAACGCCCCGAACCCGATGCCGAATCCGGACGCGCTGCAGGAGTTCAGCGTGCAGACCAACAACTTCTCGGCGGAGTTCGGGCGCAATTCCGGAGGCGTTGTGAACGCGGTCACGCGCTCGGGCACGAACGAGTTTCATGGAGCTGCGTTTGAATATGTCCGCAACAAGGCTCTGAACGCAGCCAACTTCTTTAATCCGATCGTCGACGGCAAGCGGGTTGACGACGGGCTGAAGCGCAACCAGTATGGGTTTACGGCGGGCGGTCCCGTGTTACTGCCAAAGGTGTACAACGGCCGCGACAAGACCTTTTTCTTTTTCTCGTATCAGAAGACGACTCTCAGGCAGCAACCCTCCGCCGCAAGCCGCATCGTACCGACCGCGGCGCAAAAGCGCGGCGATTTTTCGGCGTTACCGCGGCAACTGCGCGATCCTTTCGGAAATACGCCGTACGCCGGCAACCAGATCCCTCTGTCGCAGTTCAATTCGGTGGCGCGGACGATCGCCGAAAACTACCTGCCGTTACCCTCGTCCGGGAATACGATCAGCTTCCAGGCGCCGAACAGTTTCGACGACAGCCAGATTCTGGCGCGCGGCGACGAGCAGATCGGCTCCCGCCATCGTCTGTCGGGCCGCTACTGGCGATCGTGGGCCGCGCAGCCTTCGTTCCTCGACCGCGCCAACTATTTGGCCGCGGTCGGCGGGCGCGACTGGCGAAACTGGTCCACAACCATTACCGACACGTGGATCATGAGCCCAACCGTGGTCCACAATATGTTGTTCAGCTTCAACCATACCGACGGCCCCGTTGTGCAGGTGGGGCCGGAGAAGTCGCTCACCGCGCTAGGCGTCAAGATGTATAACGACGATAAGCCGCAGTATCACCTCACCATCAACGGATATTTCCAGATCAATACAGGCGACACCAACAACTTCATCCGCGATGAATGGGAATTCACCGACACCGTCCGCTGGACGAAAAGGAATCACAACATCAGCTTCGGGGGCCAGTACGGCCGCGGGCGCGGCGACATCGTGAACAATTTCCGCGCAAACGGGCAGTTTGGATGGAACGGCGCGGCGCCATTCACAAGCGATGCCCTGGCCGATTTCTTCGTCGGCAAGTTCGCCACTCTCGCGCAGGGAATTGGAGAATACAAGGACAACCGGTTCAACATCTTCGCCCTGCATTTCCAGGATTCAATCAAAGTGACCAGGCGTTTCACGCTCGACATGGGTGTTCGCTGGGATCCGTTTTTCCCCTTCACGGATCTGAACGGGAAGCTATCGGCGTGGCGTCCGGGGCGGCAGTCGACGCGCTATCCTAACGCTCCGCGCGGTGTGCTCTATCCAGGCGATCCAGGTCTGCCCGACGGCGGCTACAAGACGGCGTGGACGAACTTCGGACCCCGGCTCGGCTTCGCGTGGGACGTGTTCGGCAATGGCCGGACCAGCGTCCGAGGCGGTTATGGAATCTTCTACGACCGGTCGAATACGATTTCGACCAACAGCCAGGCGAACCAGGGACCGTTTGGGACCGTAGTCAATACCGACGGCAACAACGTGAACAGCTTTACCGATCCATACGCGGGAACCCGGGATCCCTTCCCCGCGCCGCTGAATCCTTCATCCGATGTCGTATTCGTGAAACCGCATGTGGCGTTCGTGTACGAAGAACATATGCGCAACGCCAATCTGCAGGCATGGAACCTGACGGTGGAGCGGGAGATCGCCTCGGGATTTAT
Source organism: Candidatus Sulfopaludibacter sp. SbA3 (assembly GCA_945893365.1). GTDB lineage: Bacteria > Acidobacteriota > Terriglobia > Bryobacterales > Bryobacteraceae > SYKU01. The sequence continues at coordinate 36,564 of CAMDED010000060.1, forward strand.
CGGAAGGATCGCGTATGCGGGATCGAAAGGCACTCGTCTGGTCTCGCTGCGCGAGGCCAATACAGCGGTTTATGCGCCCGGCGCCACCACGGCCACGACCAACCAGAGACGGCCCCTATTCCCCGAGTTCGGAAACGTGACCCTTATCGAACCCGTGGGCAACTCGACGTTCCACTCGATGCAGATGACGGCCGAGCGCCGGTTCAGTAAAGGGTTCTCGATACTGGCCAATTACATGTTGTCGAAATCGATTGACGATGGATCGGCGAATAAGTCGACCGGCCAGTCGCATGCGAATCCATTCGATCTCCACTACAGCCGCGGAATCTCGGATTTCGACCACAAGCACGTGTTTTCCTTGTCGGGCCTTTGGCAGCTTCCGGTCCGGTTCGAGAAGCGCGCGGCGAACCTGCTTCTGGGCGGGTGGAATCTGACGGGTATCACGACGCTCCAGTCCGGATTCCCGTTCACCGTGGGCAGCGGCGTGGACAACGCCCGAACGGGAACGGGCGGGCAGCGTGCGGATATTGTGGGCAATCCCTACCTGGCGGATGGGCGCTCGCGCGGAGAACGAATACAGTTGTGGCTGAACCCCGCTGCGTTCGCGCTGAATGCGGTGGGCACGTTTGGCGCGCAGGGACGAAACGTTTTCCGCGGACCGGGGCTCGCGACGACGGATCTCGGTCTGCATAAACGCTTCCCCGTCAGCGAGAGGGTAGCCTCGGAGTTCCGGTTCGAAGTGTTCAATGCTTTCAACCGCGTGAATCTCAGTGGGCCCGACGGCAACCGCAGCTCCGGCAACTTCCTGCGGACGACGGCCGCTTTCGATCCGCGCATCCTGCAGATAGCGTTGCGCTTTAGCTGGTAACGGCAGGGGACGGGCGGGCGTGGTGTAGTGCTGGAGTTCAGTAACTCCACAGCATGCGCCGCTATTCATGCTGAGCAGCGCCCATCGGAGGAAGGCGGCATGGAGGACTCCGATCCGTCCGTAAAGGATGGTCCGATTTGTTGGGCTGCGGACGGACGGCGGCGGGAGGCCCGTGGATCACGGTGGGGGAGAGCGATGCCCACCAAACGGGTGTACATTCTTTGCGCACCGGCGTGGTGAATGGGTCGGTAGAATGAATGAGTGAACAAGTCGATCAAACCCTCGCCCACCGAGTCGGGCCTACTGTTTGAGGTCGGCCCGGAACCGCTGCCGGAAACCCCGACGGCGCTGGGTGGGGCGCCGCTGGTTGTGCAAGCGTTTCGATCCCTGGGGTTGCCTGCCTGGGTGAGGGAGCAGGTACGGATCAAGGAGCGGCAGCGGGGCTACGACGAAGCCACGCTGGTGAAGAGTTTCGCGATACTGAACGCGGTGGGCGGCGAGTGCCTGGATGACGTGCGTCTGCGCGAGGATGGCGGGCTGAGGGAAATGGTCGGGCGCGAGATACCCTCTGCCTCGGTGGCACGCAAGTTCCTGTACGGGTTTCACGAGGAAGCCACGATCGAAGAAGCCAGGCAGCGGCGTACAGGAGAGGCGCCGCAGCGTTTCGTCTTCGTGTTCACACCGACACACGGCTTGCCGCCTGCCTTCCACCGAGCAAATGGCAGGCCACAAACGACGATGGCCTGCCCCACCGCTACCACAGCTCCATCGGAGGATTTGCAGCAGTTTCCCGACAAGCCATAAGCGTATCCATCAACCCACTCATGACCCGATTTCACCCGCGAATTTACGTCCACCAGCCCGGCTTCCAAAGCACCGTTCAAGACTTAGGACGGCCGGGCTACGGGCACTTGGGAATCTCGGCGAGCGGCGCGGCCGATCCGCTGTCTTTGCGAATCGGCAATCTCCTTGTGGGTAATCCGGAGAATGCGGCCGCGATCGAGATGACGCTCACGGGGGGGTGCTTTGAATTCGACGCCGGCACGGTGGTCGCACTGGCGGGATCCGATTTCGGCGTTCCCCGTTGGGAGAGTTTCGAAGTCAAAAGCGGTCAGACTCTGGCGTGCGGGCCGACCCGATCGGGAGCGCGCTGCTACCTCTGCGTGCGCGGCGGAATCGACGTCGCGCCCGTGCTGGGGAGCCGGTCCACTCAGGTGATGACAGGTCTTGGCGGCACTGCGCTTAGAGCGGGCGACGTTCTTCCGATCGGGATTGCGGGACCGGCGTCTCCCCCGCCGAGCTTCGGTCCGCGGTTGCTCCATTCCACTGTTCCGGGCCGCGCGATTCGCGTCACGGCCGGGCCGCAAAGCGAACGGTTTTCGAGCGCGTTCTATCAATCGGCATTCCTCGTTTCCAGGCATTCGAATCGCATGGGGCTGAGACTCGAAGGCCCCTGCGTGGAGCACCGCGAGCGCGGCCGTCTGTTGACTGAGGGGGCGGCGCTCGGCGCGATCCAGATCCCGCCGGACGGTCAGCCGATCATTCTTTTTGTGGAGCATCAGACCACCGGAGGGTATCCAAAGATCGCAAACGTCATTTCCGCCGATTTGCATTTGCTTGGGCAGTTGCGCCCTCGCGACGAGGTTCGCTTCGAGCTTGTAACCATGGAACGGGCGCGCATGCTGCTGCGGCGTCAGGAACTTTATGTCCGCTTATCCAGGAACGGAACACGAAAAACGGATATCCCCGAGTGAGCTTCAAGCCCGCGTTCAAGATCTGTTCGAGCGCTGCGGCATGAGCCGCGGCGACGCCGGCCTGCTTGCCGATTCCCTGGTCGCGGCCGATGTGCGCGGTATTCACTCGCACGGCGTGCTGCGCGCGCCGGAGTACGTTGAGAAGCTGCTGAGCGGCGGCGTCGACCCCAAGGGACGTCCAAGGGTGGTTTCGGACCGCGCGGCCGCCCTCGTCGTCCATGGCGGCAACAGCATGGGGCAAATCGGCGCATGGTTCGCGATGGGTCTCGCCATCGAACGGGCGCGCGCGTCGAATGTCGCGGCCGCCGCCGTTCGCGGAAGCAATCACTGCGGCGCGATGTTCTACTACGCCACGCGGGCCTTATCCGAGGACATGATCGGCATCGCCATGACGAATGCGCTTCCCACCATGGCCCCGTGGGGCGGTAAGGACAAGATCGTGGGTATCAATCCGCTCGCCGTTGCCATTCCGTGCGGGAACGAGCCGCACGTGGCGCTCGACGCCGCGTTCAGCTATTCGTCGCACGGCAAGATTCGGGTGTACGGCCAGAAAGGCGTCCCGATTCCCGCCACCTGGGCTTTCGATTCCAAAGGCGTTCCCACGACGGACGCGGCGAAGGCGATGGAGGGCCTTCTCCAGCCCATTGGCGAGTACAAGGGTGTGGGACTGGCGATCGTTTCGGGCATGCTTTCCACGCTGCTTTCGGGCGCGAGCTACGGAGCCGAGTCCGGCAATATGATCGACGGCGCGAAGGCCGGACACGACGGCCATATTTTCATCGCCATCAACATCGCCGGGTTTGAGGACGTGGCGAGATTCAAGTCGCGCGCCGATGGCATCGTCCGCCAGATTCGTGAAAGCGCCCCAATTGCGGGAAGCGCCCGCCTGTTCGCTCCCGGCGGACTGGAAGCGGAAACCGAGGCGAACTACCGCCGCGACGGGATCCCGCTGAACGCGACGACTTGGGAAGGCATCGAAAGCGCGGCGAAACGCGCCGGAGCGGCCAGGTAGTACAATTCCCTTTATCGAAGGAGGCAGACGTGATCAAAACCAGCCATCATGGCATTTCCCGCCGGCAGTTTCTTGGAACCGCTCTTGGAACCGGCGCGGCCATTCCGTTTCTCGCGGAGTACCATAAACTCGCGGGCGCGGCGACGAAGCGCGTAAAGATCCGGGATGTCCAGACGATGGTGTTTCAAGGAGGGCGCACGTACGTCCTGGTGAAGATCGTTGCCGATGACGGCGCGTTTGGAATCGGTGAAGCGTATGGGACTCCGGGAATCGGAGTCAAGGAGCAGATCCTGTCGCTGAAGCCGTGGCTGACGGGAAAGGACCCCCTCGAGATCGACACGCTCTATACGACGCTCGGCGAGCGGAGCTCCAATCTCAGCGGGACGCGCACGGACGGCTCGGCACACTCGCTGATGCGCGCGGCGAGCGGAATCGAGATGGCCCTTTGGGATCTGGCGGGAAAGATTCTGGGCGTGCCGGCGACGACTTTGCTGGGCGGCAAGTTCCGCGACAAAGTGCGGGTCTACGACCATGAAGCGCCGCGCAACATGCTCGACAAGCAGTCGTGCCGGGAGTGGGCGCAGAAAGTGAAAGCGGACCCGCGCGGCTTCACGGGGCATAAGTTCGGTTTTCCGCACACGAATCCAGCCACCGACAAGACGCGCGACCTCAGCAATCGCGTGCTCACCACGAAGGAGTTGAACCAGATCCGGCAAGGCTTCGAGAACTGCCGCGAAGCCATCGGCTGGGACCACGACATCATGGTTCACTGCCACTGGGAATACGATGTACGGACTTCCATCCAGATTGCCGAAGCGGTGGAACCGATTCGTCCCATGTGGTTGGAGGACCCGCTGCATGTCGAGTATTCCGAATCCTGGCGCAGGCTTTGCGCGAGCTCCCGCGTGCCCATTTGCATGGGCGAGAACCTGGCGCGGCGGCAGGGCTTCAAGGACTTCA
>CAMDED010000061.1 GCA_945893365.1 Candidatus Sulfopaludibacter sp. SbA3
GATCTCCAGCGTCTGTTGCCCGATCTTGCGCTCCAGTTTGGCCTGCTGGGTTTCATCCCAGCGGGTTTTTCCGGGGCCGGGAAAGGCGTTGCCGGACCCTTGGCGGAACTCCCGACGCCAGCGGTGCAGCACATTGGGGTTCACCTCAAACGCGCGCGCCACTTCGGCGATCGAGGAACCCGTTTCCAGCCGCTGGACTGCGACCGTTTTGACCTCACGTGTGAACTTCCGTCGAGACAATCCCATGACTCATTTTCTCCATTCAATGAATTTTGAGTCTTAACTGTTTGTCTCAAACAATGAGGCAACTCCAATCGGTACACAAGGCCCAGAATTGCAGTCAACGCGAATGGCAGGCCTGAGATGATTTACGCCGTGGTAATGCTGAACTGAACAGACGAGTCTTGTGGGCGTTCCGAAGAATGCCGAGTGCCTTGGCGCCGGTCCGAGGGCCGACGCGGCGTCCCTTGGCAGTGCGAATGAAGGGGTGGGTAAGACCACACGCCCTTACGGGTAAGATCACACGCCCTTACAGAATGGGGTGAAATCGGCCGTCGCGGTTGAGGCGGTATTTAATCCCACGCCAGTCGATTGTGTTGCCGAAAAAGCCACCGATCCAGAACAGGAACGCGAGACAATCCTGCAGGAAGATCATCCCGGGCGCGAGCGGTTCATGCAGGATTCGAACGCTGACCGACCACGCGGACCAATAGCGAAACGCCGCCGCGACCACCGCCATCGGCCAATAGTGCATGTCGGCCGCAAGCGCCAGCAGCGCAAGGGGCAGCGGGTTCGTGAAAACTTCGCCCACATAACCCTTCGGCCGCGAACATCGCGTGCTCCGATGCCAGCGGAGACGGTGTGTCGCGTTCTTAAGAAACGGCTGGCTGCCGATGTGGTGCTCAATCGCGTAGGACGACAGAATCACGCCGAATCCCGCTTCAAACGCGAGCTTGCCCATTACAAAATCCTCGGCGAGATAGTCCTTCAGATTGTCGAAGCCGCCGATAGCGGCGAGAACGCTCTTGCGCGCGGCGATGGTGGGTCCGACGGCGAACTTCATGCCTTCGAGCATCCGCGCGGCGAGCATCCCGCTCAGGAATTGCGTGTTCATGCCCACCGCTTCGAGACGCGACCAGAAACTCGGCCCCGCGACTGCGCGATACGGACACGTCACAAGTCCGACTTTCGCATCTGAAAATTCGGCGGCAATGACTCGGAGCATGCCCGGAGTGACACGGATATCGCTGTCGCTCATGACGAGAATCTCGTGGCTCGCAACGCGCGTCATCGAGTCCAGGCTGAACACCTTGGCGTTCGGATAGGGCGGCTCGCCGACGATCAGCAGGCGCGCCGGCGCCGACGGATACTCCAACTGCAAGCGCCGCACAATAGCTACCGAGGGGTCGTCTTCACGGCGAACGGCGAACAGAATTTCAAACGCCGGATAATCCTGTTCAAAGAACGTCCGCAGATTCGATTCAAGGCCGAGGTCGGCCCCGGCAAGCGGTTTCAGAATGCTGATGCCCGGCTCGGAACCTCCCCGAGGCTTCACCGCCAGATACTGCCGCGCCGCTACAACGGTGATCGCGCAATAAACGATCGATCCCGCCAGCAGCGCAAGCAGGAAGAACGTCAGCAGAGGCTACCCCTCCAGGCTTCTGGATTCGACCTGTTGCCGGATGTCGGTCAGAAAATCGTCGACCGAACGCGCGCCCAGATCGCCCAGCTTCCGGTTGCGTACCGAAACCTGCCCGCTCTCGGCTTCCCGGCCGCCGACCACCAGCATGAATGGCACCTTCTGCAGCTGCGCATCGCGAATCTTCAGATTCACTTTCTCGCTGCGGTCGTCAAGCGTCACGCGCAGACCGGCCGCGGAAAGCTTCTCGTACACCGAGCGCGCGTAGTCCAGTTGGCGGTCGGTGATGGGCAGGACCGTCGCCTGAACGGGCGCGAGCCAGACGGGGAAGGCCCCGGCATAGTGTTCGATCAGAATTCCGAAGAACCTCTCGATCGATCCGTAGAGCGCGCGATGGCACATCACCGGCTCGTGCGCTTTACCGTCCTCGGCGATGTATTCGAGGCCGAAGCGGCGCGGCAGGGTGAAATCGAACTGCACGGTGGAAAGCTGCCAGAGGCGTCCGATCGCATCCACGAGTTTCACGTCTATCTTCGGCCCATAGAACGCGGCCTCGTCGGCCATCACTTTCACCTTGAGATTCAACCGGTCCGTGGCCTTGTGCAGAGCGCCTTCGGCGAGCGTCCATTGGTCGGGAGTACCGTCGTACTTGCCGCTCGCCCCGCCGTCCCAAGTGGAAAGCTCGGCTTCGTAGTGCTCGAAACCAAAAGTGGTGAGGGTGTCGATAGCGAACTGCAGGCAGTTCACAATCTCGTCTTCAATCTGTCCGGGCGTGCAGAAGATGTGCGCATCGTCCTGGGTGAATCCGCGGACGCGCAACAGGCCGTGCATCACGCCCGAGCGCTCATAGCGATAGACGGTGCCGAGTTCTCCCAGCCGCACGGGCAGGTCGCGGTAACTGCGCATGCGGTCGCGGTAGATCAGGATGTGGCCGGGGCAATTCATCGGCTTCAACTGATATTCCGCGTCGTCGAGATCCATGCGCGCGAACATGTTCTCGCTGTAGAAATTCGCGTGGCCGGACGTCTTGAACAGGTCGTAGCGGGCGATATGCGGCGTGTAAACCAGCGAGTAGCCGCGCTTGAGGTACTGATCGCGCATCCAGTCTTCCAGGATCTTGCGGACGGCGCCGCCTTTCGGATGAAAGAAAATCAGACCGGGGCCGGCAAGCTCCTGAATGCTGAATAAGTCGAGCTCCTTGCCGAGCTTTCGGTGGTCGCGTTTCTTCGCCTCTTCCAGCTTGTTCAGGTACTCGTCAAGCTCCTTCTGCGTGAAGAACGCGGTGCCGTAAATTCGTTGGAGCTGTTTTCTCTTCTCGTCGCCTTTCCAGTATGCCCCGGCGATCGAAAGCAGCTTGAACGCCTTCAACTTCGACGTGGATGGCACGTGCGGGCCGCGGCAGAAGTCGATGAAATGGGGTCCCAGGGTGTATTCGGAGAAGATTTCGCCGGCGCGCTCGGTGATGAGCTCGCACTTCATCCACGCGCTCGAATACTTATCGAGGCCATCGGCCTTCGCCGTCATGACGCGTTCGTAGGGGAGGTCGCGCGCCTGGATCTCGCGCATTTTGGCTTCGATGCGGTCCAGGTCTTCAGGCGTGAAAGCGGTGGGGCGGTCGAAATCGTAATAGAAGCCCGATTCGATGGGCGGACCGATGCCGAGCTGCGTCTCCGGAAACAATTCGAGCACGGCGGCGGCCAGCAGGTGCGCGGTCGAATGGCGGTAAACTTCCAGTGCGGCCGCGTCCTTTGTGGTCAGAATCTGGAGAGTGGCGTCGGCCTCGATGGGCCGAGTGAGATCGTACAGATCTCCGTTAACGCGGGCCACAATGGCCGCATCGGCGAGACGGGGACTGATCGATTTTGCGATGTCGAGGGCGCGAATGCCGCTCTCGGCTGCTTGCCGGCTACCGTCCGGCAAGGTAATGTTGATGCTGCTCATAGGGAAATTCCAGCGTAACATAGGTGTTGGAGGAAACATCGATGCGAGAGTCCTTAAGCCGCCGTGGATTCATCGGCGCAGCCGCAGCAGGGCCCGCGGCCGCCGCGGTGGTAACGAACGGCAAACCAGCGCTGCTCGGAGGCGCGCCGATCCGTAGTGTGAAATTTCCCGCGTGGCCGATTGTTCGCGAAAACGACGAGCAGGCGCTGCTCGCCGTGCTGCGCGGTGGCAAGTGGGGCCGCACCAATGGCGGCGTCGCGAAGAAATTCGAGGAGTCCTGGGCGCGCACGCTTGGAGCGAAGCATAGTCTGGCGACGGCAAACGGCACCAGCGCCTTGATTGCGACGCTTGGCGCGATGGGCATCGGGCCCGGCGACGAGGTGATCGTTCCGCCGTACACTTTCGTCGCGACCATCAATGCGGTCCTGCTGCATCACGCGCTGCCCGTATTCGCGGACACGGACATCGATACGTTTCAGATCGACCCGCGCAGCATTTCCGCAGCAATCACGAGCCGGACGGCGTTGATCCTGCCCGTCCACATGGGCGGATCGGCGGCGAATCTCGACGCCATTCTCGAGATTGGAAAGGCGCGCAAACTGCCGGTGCTCGAAGACGCGTGCCAGGCGCACTTCGGCGAATGGCGCGGCCGGAAACTCGGCACCCTGGGCGCCGCCGGCTGCTTCAGTTTCCAGGCTTCGAAAAATCTGAATTCGGGCGAGGGCGGCGCGATCGTGACGGACGACGGCGATCTGATCGCACGCTGCGACAGCTTCCACAACAATGGGCGCGGCGCGGACCCCAGTGGTTTCGGCTACGTGCGTAACGGCGCGAATCTCCGGATCACGGAGTTTCAGGCGGCCCTGCTGCTTTCGCAGATGACGCGAACGGCCGAACAGTCGAAACAGCGCGACCTCAACGCGGCGCATCTGACAAAGCGCCTGCGCGAGATTCCCGGCATCACGCCCGCGCGGCTTGAGGACGGCTGCACGCGTAGCGCGTGGCACCTGTACATGTTCCGTTATTCGAAGCAGGCATTCGATGGATTGAGCCGCGCGACATTCCTGAAAGCAATGGCGGCGGAAGGGATTCCCAGTTCGCGCGGATACGTTCCGCTCAACAAAGAGCCGCTGATGGAAGCGACTTTGTCATCCAAGGGCTTTCGCGCCATCTACCCGGAGAAACGGCTGAAGGAATGGCGCGAGCGCAATCAGTGTCCGGCGAACGACAGGCTCTGCGAAGAAGCGGTCTGGTTCACGCAGACCATGCTGCTCGGGTCGAAAGAGGACATGGATCAGATTGCCGATGCGATCTTAAGGATCAAGGCCCACGCCGCCGCGCTGCGATCGGCGTAGCGCCGGACGGATTTTTTACGCCGTCGAAGAGGGCGGGATTGGCTGCTCGAACGTCTGCAATCAAGCATTAGCCTGCCTTTCGAAGAGCGTCTTCGACGGCCTCGGGATGTTGAGCGATCACGGCCAGCAGTACGCGCGCGGGGCCGTCAGGCCGGGTCCTGCCCTGTTCCCAGTTCCTCGAGGTGGCAGGCTGCATCCGAACTTCGTTGCGAATGCCGCTTGGCTCAGTCCGAGTCGCCTTCGCATGGCTCGCACGTCGATGGTGGGAACCTGAACTGTTGTTACGCCTTTCCTTCCACCCAATCAATGGCTTCCTTCAGACTCGCGATGATCCGGCTGCCAGGGCTTGGCTTGCGCGGTGTGTTGGAGTTGGTAGGACTTTTCTTCATTTCGTCACCCTCTTCTGGTACCCCTCAATCAATCGGGGCACCAGGTTCTTCATCTCGTTCCGCTCGGCCTTGGTCAGATTGGCCTTTTCGTTCTTCGCAAATAGGCTGAGTAGGAACAGCGGGAGCGATCGCCGGCCTCGGGGTTTGCGGCCAAGAAGGAAACCACCTCGGAACGCTCGCGCCCGGTCAACGCAGCAGCAGCGTCCCTCAGGAAACTCGGGGTCTCAACAACCGTCATCGGAACCGCGAGCACATCACCACTGTACGCTATTGGCGCAATCCGTTCGGCGCCTCACGGTTCCAGGTGTTAATGGGCGGTAAAACAAGCAGGCGCCGCGCCCGCGTCTTACCCCAGCATCCCCGCGGGCCTGATCCAGCCGAGGGACACTCCGGTCATGACCAGACCTACGCATGTAATCAGCCCGGCCGAGAATACGGGGATCATCTGAAACGCGCGGCTGCGCGCAGTCTTCTCGCGGTCCGGAAGCAAGTTCTTCGCGTAGAGAACCACCAGCCCAATCGCCATCAGCACTACGGCCAAGCCCGCGCTGAAACCGAGCAGCAGCATCAACCCCAGCCCGACGCGCCCAAGCGCAACCGAACTGAGCAATAGCACGAGCGCGGAAGGGCAGGGAACCAGTCCGCCGCTTGCGCCGAGCGCAATCAGACTGCCCATTGTGACGTCGCCTTCGGGCACATGGCTGTGTGTGTGCCCGTCGTGCGTGTGGGTGAGGCCGTCGTGCGAATGAGAGTGCCCGTGATCGTGCCCGTGAGCATGATCGTCGCTGGCGCTTCCGGACCGCAGCCGCATGGCCCGTTTGTAGAACAGCGTCGAGCCGATCCATACGATCGAAAGGCCGGAGATCGCGCCCAGCACCGGGTAAATCTTCTCCGGCACCACGTATTGCGAGAGGAACAGCGTCGTCAGGCCCAGCGCAAAAACGCTGATCGTGTGCGTGAAAGTCACCATCCCGCCGAGAAAAATGGCGTGTTTCGCCGTTCCGCGTGTACCCACCAGATACGCGGCCACAATCGTCTTCCCGTGGCCCGGCGAGAGTGCGTGGACCGCGCCTAGCCCGAATGCCACGGCAATCCCCGCGAGCATCATCGGCCAGGTGAGGTCGCGATTGCCCAAAAGTTGAGACAGGTAGTCTCCTCGAACCACGGTTCCCGCCGCCTTCTCCTCGGGCGGCCGGGATGCCGCACCCCCTGATGTTTCGGCCGCCGATGCTTGTTGAGGTTGCACCGCGGGCACGATCTCCGGCTTCTCCGGCGCACCCGTTGTGCCGACGGCTACCGGCGCATACACCGTCCATTCGAGCGCGGCGCGCACGTCCTGCGGTGGCGCGGCCGTCAGGTCCTCGGGATACGCTGTTAGCGCCTTGCTGCGGTCGCGATCCGTCTGTGAGGCTTTCCGCAGCCTCGCACCCTCACCCGCTTGAATGACAATCTCTTTCCAGCCGGCCCGATCGGGGTAGTTTCGATCTTCATACTCGATTTTACCCGCCGTCACGGGGAGCGTCAGGTCCGCCGTGATCCGGATCACTGGTAAACCACCCGCTCCTTCGGCCACCGCGAGTTGCGCGCCCTCCAATCGCGGAAGCACCGACCGTCCGTTCGAGCTGAAACGCAGGTTTCCGACCCACGCAGCCGCCTGTTCTCGTGCCTTGCGTTCGAGCGCCGCGCGCGGACTGGCAGCCTCAAGCTTCCAATCCCGGAGCAACTCGAAGGAAGGAATCTCCGCCAGATCGAGGGCGAACCGTACGTGCGCTCCGGCTCCGGAAACCTCGAACTTCGCGTAGTGACTCACGCTGAAATTGCCCATCGGATGGGCGCGCATCGCGACGGGTGCGAACACAAGAACCCAAAGACAAAGCGATGCGGCGGAAGGCTTCTTCATCACATTAACTTTATACGAATTCTACTCCAATTCCGGATTCATCTGGCACAAGCATGGATCGGCCACTCGGCCCAGGCGGAGCCGGCGAGGCGATCTCGAGCGAGTGTCCTACCGCATACAGGCGGCAGCGCCCTCATTATGGGTGGTTTCACCCTGCCGTCTCGCCCAGCCTACGTCGGGACCGCTGAAAAGGGGACCAAGACGGTGTCTGAGTTTGGCCATTGGAGTGCACAAGAACGGCCAGATTTTTGGAATCAGGAGGTTGCGCGCATGGCGGAAGGTCGCCGCACCATCGTGCAGTGGTTACTGGGAGGTGGCTTCACCGCCTCGATAGCTTCCTTCGTCTATCCGGCGCTGCGGTTCATGATTCCACCGTCGATTCCGGAAGCCTCCGTAAACGAGGTACCCGCCGGCAAGGTGACGGACCTCAAGGTGAACGCCGGCAAGATCGTGAAGTTCGGCAGCCGCCCAGCCCTGCTCGTACGGGTGAGTGAGACTGAATTCAAGGCTGTTTCCGCCGTCTGTACGCACTTGAACTGTACGGTGCAGTACCAGGACGCCAGCCATCAAATCTGGTGCGCCTGCCATAACGCCCTGTACGACGTGAACGGCAAGGTGTTGTCCGGCCCGCCTCCGGCGCCGCTCGAGGAGTTCGCCGTGCGGGTTCGCGGCGACGAAGTTGTGATTTCCAAACGCGCCTGATCGCGCGGAGAGTTTTGGGGGACCCATGATTGCTCCCGGGGCGAAAGCCGGAATCGCCGGCTGGCTGGAAGAGAGGCTGGGACTCTCGGCGATCCGCGAGTTTGCCTCGCACAAGACCGTCCCGGTGCATTCCGCCACGGTATGGTACTACTTCGGCGGAATCACCCTGTTCCTGTTCATCATCCAAGTGCTGACCGGGATGTTGCTGCTCCTGTACTATCGCCCTACCCCGGCGGAGGCGTACGAGAGCGTCCAATTCATCGTGACCCGCGTGGAGTTTGGCTGGCTGGTGCGGTCCGTCCATAGCTGGTCCGCCAACCTGATGATCCTGGCCGCGTTCATCCACATGTTCAGCGTGGTGTTTCTGCACGCCTACCGCAAGCCGCGGGAACTGGCATGGCTAAGCGGACTGGCACTGCTCGGACTGGCGATGGCCTTCGGGTTCTCGGGATACCTGCTCCCGTGGAACAAGGTCTCGTACTTCGCCACCAAGGTGGGGACGGATATGGCGGCGAGCGTGCCGGTTATCGGCGAGGCGCTGGCGCGTTTCCTGCGAGGCGGCGACGAAGTGGGCGGCGCGACGCTGACGAGGTTCTTCGGCTTCCACGTAGCGGTCCTTCCGGGCATCACAACCATGCTGCTCGTGGTGCATTTGGCTCTGGTGCAGAAGGCGGGCATGAGCACTCCGCCGTGGCTCGCCGCGGACAAGATCCGGTCCATGAAATTCTTCCCGAACTTCTTCCTGCGGGAACTCATGGCTTGGTACGCCGCATTGGGCGTGTTGGGCTCGCTCGCGGCCTTATTCCCGTGGGACCTTGGCGAAAAAGCCGACCCGTTCGCATCCGCCCCGGCTGGCATCCGGCCGGAATGGTACTTCCTGGCCCCGTTCTACACGCTGAAACTGGTGCCGGCGCACGTGTGGAAGTTTGAGGGCGAGTTGGTGGGCCTGCTCGGTTTCGCGCTGCTCGCCGTTTTCTGGGTGCTGCTGCCCTTCTGGGGGGTCACCAAGGAAGGCATGGTTCGGACGCGATGGGTAACCGGCGCTGGAGTGGCGTTGCTTTCCTACCTGGTGACCTTCTCGCTGATGGGGTACTTCAAATGAGAACCATCGTGCTGGCGATTCTGGCTTGCGCGTCCGCCCTGGCCGCGGACACTTGTGTCGAGTGCCACTCCGTGTTGGAGGGACCTTTACAGAAGCCGGCTGCGCTTTTCCCCAAGCAGGACGTGCATGCGCGCCACAACTTCACCTGCGTCGACTGCCATGGGGGGGACCCAACTCAGACGGACCCCGACGCCTCGATGAACAAGGCCAAGGGCTTCAAGCGCGGCCTCAACCGGACGAGTATCCCGGCGCTCTGCGCCAAGTGCCACAGCGACGCCAACCTGATGCACAAGTTTGCGCCGCAGCAGCGAGTCGACCAATACGCGCAATATCAGACGAGCGTGCACGGCAAGCTGCTGGCCAAGGGCGACGACACCGTCGCCACCTGCGTCGACTGCCACAGCGTGCATGATATCCGCGAAGTGAAAGACGGCAACTCCCCCGTCCACCCGCTGCGGCTGCCGGAAACGTGCGCGCGCTGCCATAGCGACGCGGAGCTAATGACGAAGCACAAGATCAAGTCAGACCAGTTCGCCGAATACCGCACGAGCGTCCACTGGGAGGCGTTGGCGAAGCGTGGCGACTTGTCGGCTCCCAGTTGCGCCTCGTGCCACGGCAACCACGGCGCGACCCCGCCGGCGGTGAGTTCGGTCGCGGCGGTGTGCGGTACCTGCCACGTCCTGTACGAGAACCTGTACAACAAGAGCCCGCACCAGCCTGTGTTCTCCAGTATGGGCGCGGGAGGATGCACCGTGTGCCACGGCGCCCACGCGATCCAGCATCCGGGACCTTCCATGCTGGCGGGGGAAAATGCGGTCTGCGCGCAGTGCCACGATGCCGCGTCGAACGGCGGGGCGGAAGCGATCAAGATGGCGGTCGCCATCGACAAACTGAGCGCCGAACTGGAGCGCGCGGGCGGGCTGCTCGAGAAGGCGCGAAGCGCCGGCATGGAAGTATCCGAGGCCCAGATGAAGCATGGAGAGGGCAAAGAGGCCCTGCTCAAGGCGCGAGTGGCGGTGCATGCGTTCCGCGCGGCGCCTGTGGAGAACGCGGCCAACGCCGGGATGGCGATCGCCGCGGAGACCCTGAAGGCCGGCGAGCAGGCGCTCAAGGAGAGGGACAGCCGCCGCGTCGGATTGGCGTTATCTTTGATTACCATCCTGATAACGCTGGCCGGATTGTGGATGGCAATTCGAGTGAAGGACTCGCAAGGCGAGGCGGCTGGCCCCGCCAGGAGGTGAGCATGCGGACGGTATTTGCGTTTCTGCTGCTGACGGCCGCGGCGTGGAGCGCTCCCTGGGAATCTCCGGCGAGCGCGGAGATCTGCGGACGCTGCCACCGGTCGATTCACGAGGCTTGGAAGGTTTCCACCCATGCCGCGGCTACGGAAAATCGCTTGTTCCAGGACGCTCTGGAAATGGCGGAGGCGGATTTCGGCGCGCAAGCCAGACGGATCTGCCTGACGTGCCATGCTCCTGTCGCCGTGCAGACAGGCGACCTGGGGCTGAGCAGGAAGGTGAGCTGGGAAGGCGTGACCTGCGACTTCTGCCACTCGGTGCGGCATGTATCCGTGGACGGGCCGAATCCAAAAGCCGACGTGGTGTTCTCGCTCATAAAGACAGGACCGCTCAAGGGCGTTACGCCCGTGGGGCACCAAGCCGAATTCTCCGATGTCCATACCTCGTCTACCATCTGCGCGCCTTGTCACGAATACCGCAATACTCTGGGCCTGCAGGTGTTGACAACCTGGTCGGAGTGGAAGAACAGCCGCTATGCGAAAGAGGGGAAGGAGTGCCAGTCCTGCCACATGTCGCGAGTGGCCGGGAACGTGGTCGATCCCAGGATCAAGCGCACGACTCAGGCAAAGGTAAACCTCCACTCCATGCCAGGCAGTCACTCGCTCGACCAACTGACCAGTGTACTGCGGGCGAACTTGTCCACGGCTCGCGATGGGGACAAATTGAAGGTGGTGATCGATCTCGTCAACCAGGGTGCGGGGCACTCTTTTCCGACGGGTTCGCCGCTGCGCCACTTGGTGCTGGAAGTAAGGGCCGATACATACGACGGCCGGCATTTCAAGCAAGAACGGGTTTACGCGCGCAAGGTGGCCGATCAACACGGTACGGTCATCCAGCGCGAACATTTCGCCTTCGTGAAGGGGGCGAAGGTGGTTTCCGACACCCGTCTCTCCGCGGGCGAAAGGCGGACGGAAACGTTTGAGTTTCCGGTGCCGGCGGGGAACCAAGTGCAGGTGAAAGCTACCTTCTGGTACTACTATTCCCCGCTGGCAAGAACGGAATCGCAGAAGCGGATCACGTTCCTGACAATCAACCGGTTAGTGAAATGATGACGAGCCGCTTGCGGACTGCGTGATGACCGGCTTTGCCGGTGCGCTGTGTGAGGCGCTTGCCGGCGCTTCACGCCGCTTCTGCGACACAGCTATTTAGGACGGGCAAGGGGAGGCCCGAGTCAAATCGCAATCAATGTCAGGCCGTCGAGATGTTCAAAATCGCGATAATCCGCAGTCACAAGAGCCAGGTCCCAGCGTCTCGCTGCCGCTGCCACCCATGCATCGGCGACCGTAAGCGGCCGGCCTGCGATACGGCTCTCGGACATGATATCGGCCCACGCCGTACAAGTATCCTCATCGGGAGCAGCGTGGTGAAAAAGATCGATGTGACGTATCAACGTTGAGCGGCGCTCTGATGCCCGTCGATAATGCCGAAGCGCTTCTTGTGGAGCGTATGATCCGGCTTGAAGAGAATCGATACAACGTTGGTGTCGAGGAGCAGGAGTCTCATTGAGACCGTGCGGGAGTCTGGCGGCGGATCTGCTGAATCAGCCCGCGAAAAACGTCGGCCTCTTCTGGATTGCCGGGGTCGTCCTGGTAGGGCAGCGACGACAACGGAGGCTTGGATCCCGGGATCGGGACTGCCCGTTCCGGCAAGCTTCGGGGATCGACGACGACGTTGGCCACACCTGCATTCTACCTTAAGACGCGGGACGCGAACTCAGACCGTTGGATCACAAACCGGCCACGCAGTTGGGAGTTCGTCCTGAGTCCGGCGCCCGCGAAAACAAGGTGGAAGTGGCCGGCCTTTGAGTACCGGGACAGTCGGCTTCTGAACATCGGCTGGCAGCGCGTGGAAGAGTTCCCAGAATCGCCTTTTGGCGACGGACTTCATTTCGATGGTGGCCAGTCACGAAGGAGACCCTCTTTGGATTCCCTTTCGGCTTCTTCAAAAAGAAAATCGAGCTTGCCGGAACTGGTATCGCTGTCCAATTGCTGGTCCCAGCGCTGCTGCTCACGTTCGCGGACCCATCCCGCAATACGGCGGAATTCTTCGGGTCCCAAGCGGTCGATTGCTTCCTCGATCTCCTCAACCCGGCTCATGTCCGAAGTCTAGCATCGCGACGTTCTCATTCGCCACGAGCCTGCACTACAAATTGGCCGTCGAACCCTACGCGTTGAGTGAGGCCACGCGGGCCGGAACTCCTGTGCCGGGAAGTTGGCCCGTGCCTGCACGAATTGCGAACGAGCGACTGCGGATCGTGAAGTTTGGGCTTTTGACGTCGCGCTGTCGCGCCAGTCCCAAGAAAGACGAATACGTTCGCGGCGGCTGCGGCGGCTTTCTAGCCCGTCCTTCCGGCCCCTTTCCGAACGCTTCGCCAAACTCGGTGGCGCCGCGCAACCTCGTGCCTCGCCGCCGTTCGGCTCAGCCGTCGGCTTACGAAATAGATCCGATACAATGGTTCGTACCAATTCATGAGACACCGCAGGTGAGGCAGGTCGTTACAGAGAGTGACATCCCCGCGTCGGGGGAGTTGAAAGTTCCTCTGGGAACCATCGTGACGCCGTCAGCCCGCGACCTCGCCATCACCCGGGGTGTGCTTATTTCCCAGTTGCCGGCCGAACAGATTTCATCGGCCGCACCGCCGGAGAAGACCGTGGCCCTCGGCGCGGACCATGGCGGCTTCCAGATGAAAGAGCTGATCAAACCCGTTTTCGCGGAGTTCGGCCTGACCGTGCGTGACATTGGCGTTTACGACGAAAAGCCTGTCGATTACCCGGATATCGCCCTCCAGGTCGCCGAGCTCGTCGCCGCGGGCGGCGCCCGGCGAGGCGTCATCGTGGATGGCGCCGGCATCGGTTCAGCCATGGCTGCGAACAAAGTTCCCGGCGTCCGCGCAGCTCTATGCTATGATAAGTCTTCCGCGAAAAATAGCCGGGAACATAATGATTCCAATGTCCTTACCTTGGGCGGAAAGCTGTTCACCCGAACCCAGGCCGAGGACGTCCTGCGGGTTTGGCTTTCGACGCCGTTCGGCGGAGGCAGGCATCAGGCCCGCATCGACAAGATCATCCAAATCGAGCGGAAATACGCCAAATGACCGCCGCGGAGCTGGAACAACTCGTCGAGCAAATCGGACAGGAAATCCTCGCCCGCGTGGACCGTCCCGCGCTCCGGAAGGCCGAGGGGCTGGGCGTTCCCGATCAGGTCTGCCCCGGGTGCACGCAGCGCTGCGTTCAGACCTGCGCGGCAAAAACTAAGGAAATCGTGTCCTGCGGCGCCGACCGCGTGTCTGCGAGCGACAAACTGACAAAGGTCGATTCCGCCATCGCATCTCTCATCGATCACACCATTCTGCGCGCGGACGCCACCCGTGAAGACGTCGTCAAGGTCTCCCGTGAAGCTCGACAGTACAACTTCGCCAGCGTGTGCGTGAATCCCTACTGGGTCCCGCTCGTTGCCTCGGAACTTGCCGGATCGCCGGTTAGGGTCTGCACCGTCGTCGGCTTTCCGCTCGGGGCCACCAGCACGGAATCGAAAGTCGCCGAGACGGAGCAGGCCATTCGCGTCGGCGCGCACGAAATCGATATGGTGCTCAACGTCGGGGCTCTTCGCTCGGGCGACCATGAAGCCGTCAAGCTCGATATTAAGGCCGTCGTGGATGCGGCCCATCGCTCCGGCGCAATCGTGAAAGTGATTCTTGAGACGGCGCTCCTTGACGACAACCAGAAAGCCGTCGCGTGCACGCTATGCAAGATGGCCGGCGCGGATTTCGTGAAAACTTCCACGGGCTTCTCAACCGCCGGGGCGACCGCTCACGACGTGGCCCTGATGCGTTCGATCGTCGGGCCCGGGATCGGCGTCAAAGCCGCGGGCGGCATTCGTACGCTGGAAGATCTCAGAAAGATGGCCGCCGCCGGGGCGAATCGCATTGGAGCGAGCGCGAGCGTAAAGATCGTGCAGGCCGCCCAATGAAGCCTGTCTCCGTCAGAAAACCGGTGCGCTTTCGCGAGCGCTCGGAAATGCTCGATTTCCTGCTCGAAGCGGCGGCGGTCACGTCACAGACGCTTGACCTTGACAAGCTTCTGGCAAGCATCGCCGAAATCGTCAAGAAGGTGCTCGATTATCAGTTGTTCGCCATCCTTCTCTTTAGCGAGCGGCGCCAGGCTCTCCGAATCCGCTATGCCGTGGGACATCGCGACGAAGTGGTCCGGAATCTTTCTCTGTCTCTCGACGAAGGCATCACAGGGGCGGCCGCCAAACAACGCCGCTCGGTGCTCGTCGCGGACGTGCTGGACGATCCCAGATACCTTAACGGACTCGACGCGGTGCGCTCCGAACTTGCCGTGCCGATGCTGGCTCGCGGAAAACTGGTGGGCGTCATCGATCTGCAATCCACGAAGCGCGGGGCTTACTCCGAATCCGACAGCACGCTCCTGCGGCTGCTTGCCTCCCGCGTGGCTGCGGCGATCGACAACGCGCGGCTCTATCGCCGGCTCGACCGGCAGAACCGCACCCTGCGCACGCTCGCGCAGCTTTCTCAGGGTTTTTCTTCTCTGATGGATCTGGATGAATTGTTGCGCAAGATCTCCGTCGCCGTCCGCCAGTTGATCGAGTACGACGCCTTCAGCATTCTGCTTGTCGATCGGGATGCCGCCGTCCTCAGGCATCGCGTGAGCTTGCGCTACGACCAGCGGGTCGAGGTGGATAATATCCCGCTCGGCAAGGGAATTACCGGGGCGGCGGCGGAATCGGGCCAGGCGGTCCGCGTCTCCGATACGCAGCAGGACCCGCGTTACATTGCTTCGCACCCCGACATCCGTTCGGAGGTCGCCGTGCCCCTGATTGTGCAGGATCGCGTCGTAGGCGTGATGGATCTCGAAAGCGAGCACGTCAACCGCTTTACGGACGATCATATGCGCACGCTGTCCCTGCTTGCGCCGCAAATCGCGATCTCGGTTGAGAACGCCCGGCTCTATAGCGAGCTGGCCGTGCGCGAACGGCGTCTCGACGACGACCTTAAATCGGCCCGCGAGCTGCAATACATGCTGCTGCCCTCCGAGGCCCCCGCCATCGCCAATATGGAGATCGCGACGCGTCTCAGGCCGGCCCGCGAGATCAGCGGCGACATTTACGATTTCTTTGAACACGGCGATTCGAGCGTGGCGATCGCCTTTGGCGACGTCAGTGGAAAGGGCGTGGCCGCCGCTTTGTTCGGCGCGCTCGTCAGCGGTCTGATGCGCACGATCGCGCCGCGCCGCAAAGGTCCGGCCGTGCTGATGAAGGCGTTGAACGACGCGTTGATCGAACGCAAAGTGGAGGCCCGCTACGTCACGCTTCTGGTCATGCTTTGGAATCCGCAAACGCGGCAGTTCGTTATGTCGAACGCGGGCGTCATGCCGCCGCTCGTACTCCGCAACGGCGAGATCCTGAAGGTCAAGGCGGAAGGCGTGCCGCTCGGCCTGCTCGACTCCTGCGAGTATGAGGAAACCGTCTTCGACGCCCGGCCCGGCGACGTAATCGTGCTCTATTCGGACGGCATCACCGATCATCTCGACGCCGCCGGCGAAGAATACGGCCGCCGGCGGCTAAACTACGTCATCAAGGCAAGCGGCGACCTCCCGGCCGAAGGAATCGTCAACGCCATTTTCGAAGACATCGACCGCTTCAACATTGAAATGTTCGACGATCAGACGGTACTCGTGATGAGAGTGCTATGAGCTTCACTTACGAACAGAGTGCGCTCTATTGCGAAGCGGTGGCCCTCGCCGATATCGCCGCGCGCGCCGGAACGCCGGTGTACGTCTATTCGAGCCAGTCGATTCTCGACAGCTTCCGCGCGTACGACGACGCTCTGACAGGCATTCCGCACATGGTATGCTACGCGGTTAAGGCGAACTCCACGCTGGCGATCCTCTCGCTGCTCGCGAAGGCGGGCTCGGGCTTTGACATCGTCTCGGGCGGCGAGCTGTTCCGGGTTGTCAAAGCGGGCGGCGATCCCTCGCGCGTGGTCTTTTCAGGTGTGGGAAAAACGCCCGAAGAAGTGGACTACGCGCTCGCCCAGGGCATTCATAGCTTCAACGCCGAGTCCGAGGCGGAACTTTCGCTCATCGACGCCATCGCGAACCGCCGCGGCGTCAAGGTCAGCTTCGCCCTGCGAGTCAACCCCGATGTGGACGCCGTCACGCACCCCTACACGGCGACCGGACTGCGCGACCACAAGTTCGGGATCGACATCTCCGATGTAGAGGGAGTCTACGAACGCGCCCGGAGCCTGAAGAACCTGGTTGCGCATGGCGTAAGCTGCCATATCGGATCTCAGTTGCTGAGTACGTCTCCGATGATGGACGCCTCCGATAAGATGATGGCTCTGGTCGGCCGCCTGCGCGCCTCCGGCCACTGCATCCAATACTTCGACGCGGGCGGAGGTCTCGGCGTCTCCTACAAGCCCGCCGACCAGGCCCCGGAGATCGGTCAGTTCATCGCGAGCCTGCGCGCGAAGCTTGCGGCCAAAGACCTCAAGGTCATGATCGAGCCTGGGCGTTCCATCGTGGGCCCCGCGGGCGTGTTACTCACGCGCGTGCTCTATCGCAAGAGCACCGGCCGCAAGGAGTTCGTCATCGTCGACGCGGCGATGAACGATCTTATCCGTCCCGCGCTCTATCAGTCCCATCATGAGATCATTCCCCTTCGCGAGACCGGCCGCGCCGGCGTGGTTGCCGACGTCGTCGGTCCCGTTTGCGAAACGGGAGATTTCCTGGCGCGCGGACGCACCGTCGCCAATGTCATGCCGGGCGATCTGATGGCCGTCTGTACGGTTGGGGCGTACGGTTTCGTCCAGGCGTCGAACTACAATTCACGCACCCGCCCGCCCGAGGTGCTGGTCGAGGGCAGCCAGTGGCGCGTCGTCCGAACCCGTGAGACCTACGACGATCTGATTCGCGGCGAACAGATCTAGAACGGCCATGAAAAACCTGCGCTGGTACATTTGCGCGCTCCTCTTCTACGCCACCACCATCAATTACATCGACCGCCAGGTGCTTGGGCTCTTGAAACCCGTGCTCGAACGCGAGCTGGGCTGGCGGGAGTCGGAATACGGCTGGATTGTCTTCGCTTTTCAGACCGCCTACGCGTTGATGATGCCGTTCGCCGGCCGCGCCATGGACTGGCTCGGAACCCGCCTCGGGTACGCGCTTGCCGTGGTGTTCTGGAGTCTTGCCGCGATGGGGCATGCCGCTGCGGGCAGTGCCGCTCAGTTCGCGATCGCCCGTTTCGGACTGGGCGCCGGCGAAGCGGCCAATTTCCCCGCCGCTATCAAAACTGTGGCGGACTGGTTCCCCATGAAGGAGCGCGCCTTCGCCACCGGAATCTTCAACAGCGGCTCGAACGTCGGCGCGGTTGTGGCTCCGCTCATGGTTCCCTGGATTGCTTCCCAGTGGGGCTGGCGCGCGGCGTTCTTAGCGACCGGCGCGCTCGGGTTTACCTGGGTGGCGCTCTGGTGGTGGCTCTACTACCCGCCGGATCGGCATCCAAGGCTCCTTCCGGAAGAACTCGCCTTGATCACCGCGGATCGCGAAGGTGAAGATGCCGCCGAGGGCGTGCCTTATCTGCGTCTGCTCGCCGAAAGGCGCGCCTGGGCCTTTCTGATTGGCAAATTCCTCACCGACCCCGTCTGGTGGTTCTACCTTTTCTGGCTCCCGGGATTCCTGAACAAACAGTACGGTCTCGACCTGACTCAGCTCGGACCTCCCCTGGTCACGGTATATGTCGCGGCCGACATCGGATCGATAGGCGGCGGCTGGCTTTCCTCAAAACTTCTCGCCATCGGATGGAGCGTGAATCGGGCCCGCAAGACGGCGATGCTGGTCTGCGCGGTGGCCGTGACGTCCGTCGTTTTTGTCATTCAGGCGGGCGGAAACCTCTGGCTTGCGGTGACGCTGGTTTCGATTGCGGCGGCGGCGCATCAGGGCTGGTCGGCGAATCTGTTTACGCTGGCGTCCGATCTGTTCCCGCGGCGCGCCGTCGGATCGGTGGTCGGATTGGGCGGCATGGCCGGCGCGATCGGAGGAATGCTGGTGGCCCCCGCCGTCGGTTACTGGCTCGAATGGTCCGGCGGCTCCTACGGGCCTCTGTTCTATGTGGCCGGGTCCATGTATCTGCTGGCGCTTGGGATCATTCACCTTCTCGCGCCCCGGCTGGATAGAGCGCCTTCCGCTTAGAAAGCGCTCACAGCCCGGCTTACCGCGGACCGGTCATCTCCTCACCACGGTGAGCGACCGCCAGCTCGAGTTCCCGGCGGCGTCGAAAGCCCGGATCACGACGTTGTTCGTACCCACGAGCAGGGGCACGGTGACGCTCCAGTAGTTGATTCCGGACGCCGTTCCGGACGATCCGAAGTTGTTTGTCCAGCGTACTTCGGTCACGCCGATGTTATCGGATGCCGAACCCCGCACGCCTAGACTCGCGCTCGTCGTTCCAATCATGGTGCCGCTCGGGTATGTTATCGATATCGCGGGCGGAACCGTGTCGCTCGACGGCGGATTGACGGGCGGCGTCACTGGTGGATTGACCGGCGGCGTCACCGGCGGCGTCACCGGCGGCGTGACGGGCGGCGTCACTGGCGGCGTGACGGGCGGCGTTACTGGTGGAGTGACAGGCGGCGTCACTGGCGGCGTTACTGGTGGAGTGACAGGCGGCGTCACTGGCGGCGTGACGGGCGGCGTCACTGGCGGAGTGACCGGTGGAGTTACCGGCGGATTGACGGGTGGCGTGGGGCCGGTGGGAGGTGTGGTCTGCGCACCGTACAGCAACCGGATGGCCGCCACGTCTTCCGCGGCCAGCCCCGAAGTCTGTCTGTAGTACGGGTACATCACCGAGCCGGGCAGGTCCGAGTGGCCCAGACCGAGTGCGTGTCCGGTCTCATGAAGCGCTACCGAAAACAAGTCCACGTTCGATCCGGCGTTCCAGATTTCAGCGGCATCGAGGTGCATGTCGCCGGCAATAGGCTCCGGGTTCGGCGGCGACGGAAAGAACGTGTGCGCCAGCACCTTGCCAGGCCCGTCGAAGGGATACGAATCGCCGTGAGCGGACGACGCGAAGAAGATATTCATCGTCTGCGGCGCACTTGGATCCACACCCGGCGCGAACGTAACTCTCGCGGATTGGCTCCATGTTTCCATGGCGCGCACGATTTCGTTTTGTACCGTTAGCGCCGGAATCCGCGTCGTTAACTCTCCAAAGCGATAGCCCACTATCGCTCCCTGCGAACCCGTCGGCCAGCCCTTACTCGCCTGCGCGTATTGCCCCATGAGGCCGGCTTCGGTTGCGCCGCCCGGGCACGCCACCATATCCTTGCCATTGATCAGGTCTTCCGAAGGCGCAAATATGTATGCCACCTCATCCGATTCCGCGAGTGCCACTGCCTGAGGCGGCGTTGCCGCCACCAGCAAATGATTCGGCAGCATGGATGCCCGCTCCAGAATGACGATCCCCTGTTGCTGAGTCAGGGCGCGCGCCCTCGCCATGTCTACGTCGGAGTGAAACTCCACCACAAAGGCCGCCCCAAATTCCTCGTCGGCCACATTTTCTAGTTGCTGTGATGGCCCTACTCGCGATCTCGGGCTGAGTTTATCTTGAGCCGGCAATCGCCCGGTCCAGCGCAAACCAAGTCCTTCAAACGACATTCCGTCCGGCGCGGAGATGGACAACCCGTACTCCGGGACGGATCCCGCGATCGCCGCACCTCGATCGCGAAGAGCTTTAAGATCGGCCGCTTTCGGAAGTGCCGGATACTGCACCAGGAAATGCGAGCGTCCCGCCGTCCTCGGTTCAACGCCCGATTCCAGGCTCGCGCCCGCGTACGACGTGTCGATACTGCGGGTCTTCAGACGAAGTGCCGGGCTCTCGGCAGCGGCGGCCGCTGCTAACGGAAGCAATAAGATGACATTCAAAAAGCGCATGTTCAGCTTATCGACCCGAGGAGACGCTCCGACATTGGGAGAAGCACTTAGTACCTCGTGTCGCCAAGTCTTTGTTTTTTTCGGCAAAATTGGCAAGATATCACATTTCTCTCTGGTGAATCCTCACCCCCATCGATGCGGGTTTCGTGGCCGTTACGGGCGAATCGGACTTGTGAATCCTGTTTGGTTGCCCGGCGGAGGCGCGCCTTTTGTCAACCGGAAGGAATAGGGTGAAACTTCTAGGCATGCGTAACTTCCCGCCCCGTAACGGAGAGCTTTCGAGAGCCGGAAACACTTAGATAGAGTGAGGATTTCGATCTGGGCGCTCGGATTGGCATTGCTGGGATTCGCGTCCGGCGAACCGCCCGCCTTCACGATCCGGACCGTCGCCGGCGGCGAGTACCGCGAAGAAGCCGTTCCCGCTCTCGAGGCTCAGTTCGCCGGTGTTGAGGGAATCTGCATTTCGCCGCGAGGCGTCATGTATCTTGCGGACACCGCCGCTCACCGCGTCCGCAGGATCACGCCGGACGGACTCGTCGAGACCGTGGCCGGCACCGGCTCCGCGGGGTTCTCAGGGGATGGCGGACCAGCCGCACAGGCGCGGCTCAACCTTCCGTTCGCCGTCGAGACCGACCCTCAAGGGAACCTCTACATCGCCGATTTCGGCAACAACCGTATTCGAAAGGTAACTCCATCCGGTGTGATCTCGACCCTGCTTGGGGACGGCCGGGCGTCTACGCTGAACACGCCGCGCGCCCTCGCGCTTGCCCGCGACGGCATCTTGTTCTTTGCCGAATTCGAGGCGCATCGCGTTCGCGCCATCACGCCCTTCGGCACTCTGCTCGACATCGCGGGAACCGGCGAAAAGGGCCTCAACAACTGGTCCGGACCGGCTTTGGCCGTGCCCCTCGCGTACCCCGCCGCGCTCGCCTTGGGGCCCGGGAACCTGCTGTTCATCGCCGATAGCGGGAATCACAGGGTCGTGAAAGTTCAGGGGGGAGTTCTGACAGGCCTCTATTGGGAGGCTTTGACCCCCGTCGGCCTCGCCCTCGACAGCGTTGGCTACCTGTACGTGGCTGACGCGGCGCATTCCAATGTGGCTCGCGTCCAGCCGAACGGGCAGGCGCGAATCGCGATTGAGCGCGGCAGCCTGAATCCCCGGTCGCTCGCGCTCGATGCGGCGGGAGCCCTCTATATTTCAGACGTCAGGCGCATTCGAACGCTGAGGGACGACGTCCTGCGGACCTTCGCGGGCGACGGCGAATACTACTTCAGCGGCGACGGCAACCACGCTGCAAAAGCGCTCCTCAACCGCCCCGCTGGCGTCGCGGCCGATCCGGACGGAGGCCTGTGGATTGCCGATGAAGGCAACAATCGCATCCGGCGCGTGAGTCCCGAGGGTTATATCTCTACCGCCTTTGGCGACGGTCGAACCTCCACGCTGAATTCCCCGGCGGCTGTCGCCGTCGATGCCTCCGGCGCACTCTGGGTTGCGGAGTACCTCGGCAACCGCGTGCTCCGCTTCGTGAACGGGAAGGCGGAGGCGCTTGGCGGCTTTCAATTTCCAAGCGGAGTGGCCTTCGACTCCGCGGGCAATACCTGGGTCGCCGACAGCGGGAACGGCCGCGTGGTTTCCGCCCGCGACGGCCTCTTCGTCGCCGGACTCGCCGGGCCTCGCGGCATCGCATTCGACCGTGCCGGACGCCTCTACATTGCCGATACCTTCCATCACAGAGTTTTGAAAGTGACCTCGGACGGTTTGATCGAAACCATCGCCGGAACCGGCGTGGAAGGCGCGTCTCAAGGTGGCGGCCGCGCCGTCGAGACGCGTCTCAGCTTTCCGCGCGCGGTTGCCGTGGATGGGGCCTCGAACGTCTACATCGCGGATACCGGAAACAACTGCATCAGAGTGGTAACGGCGGATGGACTCATCCAAACCGTTGCCGGCAACGGGGCGCCGGGCTTCGCGGGAGACGGCGGACCGGCTGTCTCGGCTCAACTTCAGTTCCCTGCCGGACTTGCGATTGACGCCTCGGGTAACCTCTATGTCGCCGACCTGCTGAATAACCGCATTCGCAAGCTTACGCCGATCCAGTCCGCGGCATCCGGGGAAGCCGGGACTCTCACAATCGTCAACGCGGCAAGTCTGTTGGCGGGCCCCCTCACGCCCGGCGGACTCGTTTCCTTGTTCGGAAGCGGCCTGGGACCGGACCGGGAAGTGCTCGTCGCGGGCCTCCCGGCGAGCGTGACCTACGCCGGCGCGGGGCAGATCAATTTTCGCGTGCCGCTTGTGGTAGCGGGAGAATTCTCAGTCGAGCTGCGCGCCGGCCCGTACCGGCAAAGCGTCGGAGTCGGGGTCGATCCGGGGCTGTTCACGGTCGGCGGCGGGAGAGGGCAGGCCATCGCAACGAATCCCGACGGCAGCGCCAATTCGATCGCGAATCCGGCGGCGCGCCTGTCGAAGCTGACCCTTTTCGCGACCGGTTTCGACCCGGCCGGCAAAGACGAGGTCTCCGTACGGATCGGAGGCCACGAAGCCCAGGTCGATTCCACGGGTCCGGCGCAGGGTCTGGACGGCGTCGTGCGGGTGGATGTAATCGTTCCGTCCGGCTCCCTGCCATCCGGCCCCGCAAGCGTCATTCTCAGGGCAGGCAAGGCGGCGAGCCAGCTCGGCGTTTTCATCGGCGTCCAATAATTCTCCCTGTTTCTGCGGCGCATCCATCCTGGTCCAATATCCTGGTCCAATAACCGCTATCCTGTAGGCATGCTCCGAGCGGCGCTGACGATTGCCGGTTCCGACCCCAGTGGCGGCGCCGGGATTCAAGCGGACCTGAAGACTTTTCATCAGTTCGGCGTCTACGGCCAAGCCGCCCTCACTCTCCTGACAGTGCAGAACACCGTAACCGTCGAACGGGTCGAATGCCTTTCCCCCGGCCTGGTCGCCCAGCAGATAAACGCGGTGCTCGCGGACATTCGGCCGTCGGCGGCCAAGACAGGCGCGCTCGGCAATAAAGCGATTGTCGAGGCTGTTGCGGCGGCCGCCGAATTCTTCGATTTTCCGCTCGTCGTCGACCCGGTGATGATCTCCAAACACGGCGTCCCGATGGTGGCGGATGAAGCGCGCCTCGCAATCCGGGAACATCTCATTCCGCGAGCGTTTCTGCTGACGCCAAATCTGAGCGAAGCGGAGGCGCTGGCGGGCTTCGAGGTTCGCTCGATCGACGCCATGCGCCAGGCAGCCAGGCGCCTCTGCGAACTGGGCGCTCGGGCCGTGCTTGTCAAAGGCGGCCATCTTTCCGGGAGCGCTACCGACGTCCTTTTCGACGGCCGCGCTTTCCGTGAATTCCGGGCCGGGCGCGTCGATACGAAGCATACGCACGGCACGGGATGCACGTACTCCGCGGCCATCGCCGCGGGTCTTGCGCTTGGCCGGCCGCTGGAGGACGCGGTCGCCTCCGCGAAGCGGTTTATCGACGCCGCAATCCGCGGCAACCCCGGTCTCGGGCGCGGTTCGGGGCCTGTGGACCATTGGGCCAAAGTGGAGTGGACTGGAGTGAATGGAGCGTTCGCATGAGGTTCCCGGATCTTCTGATTGAGGCCATCCGGAGCTCTGAAATTCCGCTGCGTTTTGAACCGGGCGCCGAGGAGTCCGTCGCCCTGCCGGTTACCCGGCTGCTGCGCCGCTGGATCGGCGCCCATGCTTCCGAGGGACCGGCCAGCCTGCTCCGCTCCCAGTTGCTCGCCGAGCTCGACGGCGAAATCTCCGTTCCCGAATGAATCGCGATTCCCTATGACGAAAGTGCAACTGCATTACGATCTCGTGTCTCCGCTCACCGATGCGCTTCTGACCCGAATTTCCGACGCCCACTCGATCTTGGGAATTTTCCGCATCCAGCCGGGCGATTCGGGCGAAAACCTGACGGTCGAGTACGATTCGAGCCGGCTTACTCCGAAAGAGGTCGAGGCAGCGCTCCGCCGCGCTGGCGTGCCCGCCAAGCCCCGGCGGTAAGATTGCCTGCCAAGCTCCGATAGTAAGGCGCATGCCAAGCGACGGCAGCAAAAATGTGGGCCTCCCGGCCTGTCAACGGCCTAGTCGGAGGCCAATCCGGCGGCGCCCATGAATCCGGCAAAGGCTGGCCAGCGCCGCCGAGTCTGCCGTTGCACGTTCCTCCTCGCGGAGCCCTTTTCAACGGGCTCCAGTCTGCGAAGGAGGCACGGGAAACCGGCGAAGGATCTGGCGTGAACTCCCTAGTCGAGCCGGCTCGATCCATGCGGAGTTGAGGGCGCGGCCCTCCCCTCTCCTGCGTGTGAGGGCCGTACGAAGCCCTCGCGGAGCCAGTCCACGAAAAGCCGAGGGTACCGAACAAAGTAAAGGTTTTCCGTGAGCCTGCCGATCAATTCCCTTGGAGACACCATGGCTGCCACAACTATCCCGTCGCTCGGACGCGCCTACGCAATTAACACGCTACCCCCATTCCCAACCGTCGCCCAAAAGCTGATGGCAATCATGAGCCGGGAAGATGCGCCCTTCGGAGAAATCGTAAAGGCCATTCGGACGGATGCCGCCTTCTCGGCTCAAGCGCTGCGCCTGGCGAACTCCGCCCTGGTCGGAAGCCGTTGCGAGGTCGGCAGCATCCTGCACGCGCTGGCCATCATGGGGACGGAGCGACTGAAAGTGCTGGTCATCACCGTCGCCGTGCGAACCTGCCTTGGCGCCAAGGCGAACGCGGCGGTCCTCGAAAAATGCTGGCGGCACAACCTTGCGACCGCGTTGTTCTCGGACGAAATGGCTCAAGCTTGCGGTATTGATCCCAACGATGCCTATACCGCCGGTCTGATGCACGATATCGGACGAATGGCTCTTCTCTCGTCGTATCCGCATGAGTACACCGCGTTGCTTGCGGAAGCGGATTCCCGAGGCCTTCGGGACATGCGCGCACTTGAGCGCGCGCGCTTCGATGTCGACCATTGCCAAGTGGGAACCTTCCTCGCGGCAAAATGGAACTTTCCCGGAAAAGTCCAGCACGTCATTTCCCACCACCACGATCCGCCGTCGGAGATCTTCGATCTCAGGTCGCTCGTCAAAGCCTCCTGCAAGAGCGCGCGCATGTTGGGCTTTCGCTCCCACGGGCCCGAGGAAGTCTGGGACACCAACTACCTGATGGGACTGCTCCCTCCGTCGGCACAGGACCGGCGGAGCTATTTCGACGCCCTTCCCGAGAAGATCGCGGAGCGGCTGAACGCCGCCGAATGCCTGTTTTGGTAACCCGGCCTACTGCACCAGATTCCCGCCGGACTGCGGCTCGAGTTTGATATCGCCAAAGGCAGCCTCGTACTGCGTCACGTTCTGCTGCAGCACATTCAGTAGCGCCTTCGCCTGCTGGGGACTCAAATAGATTCCCTGGAAGTTCTGGATCGAAACCTGATCCGGCGACGACTGGTTCACGAGTCCGAAAAGCAGGAAGAAATCCCAGAGGTTTACTCGTATCTGCACACTGTTGGCGTAGCCTTCGCGATAGTCGGCGTTCCGCTCGAGTTGAATCCTCGGTTGCTGCTGGTTCATATACTCCATTATAAGCGAGACTGTTGGGTCTAGACCGGGTTCCACTCACTTGCAGGCAGCCATATTGCCGGGTAACATCCGGCTCCGCCCTGCCATCTCTCTAGATGTACATGAAAACTGGCGCGTTGCTCTTGCTGTGCGTGTCCGCGCCGGTTTTCGCGGAACACATCGGAGTCGTCGCCTCGGGCGGCCAGCCAATTCCCGGCGCCACGGTTACGGCGACCCTCGGCGACAAGAAGATCGGCGCGATAACGGACGAATCGGGCGGGTATACCCTCGGAGAATTGCCCGCGGGTGAGTGGAAACTCCGCGTCGAGATGTTCGGATTCCTTCCGGCTGAGAGAACGCTCAGCGTCACCCGGGAATCGGCCGCGGTCAATCTGAGTCTGGACTGGGCACTGGAATTGCGTCCCCGTCAGGCTCGCCGCGGACCCGGTCCGGTGGCACGCCAGGGTTTTCAAAGTCTAATACCTGATTCGGAGACTGATAGCCAGCTACAGGCGGCGGTGGCGGCGGAACGACAACAGCAGCCGGATCCCGGAACGGCGGCGGATGCAGGTTCCACGGAATCGTTTTTGGTCAGCGGCAGTCTAAGCGCGGGTCTGCAAGCGACGCCAGCCGATGAGGGATTTGCCGGACCTGGCGGTCTTGGGGGCCCCGGCAGCCTTGGAGGGCCAGGTGGACCTGGAGGTCCCGGTGTTCCAGGCGGACCTGGAGGTCCCGGCGGGCCCGGCAGGGGACCGGCCGGGCCCGGTGGTGCACCTGGAGGCCCCGGCCGCGGTCCTGGCGGAGGACGCGGCGGCGGATTCGGGGCTGGAGGCGGATTAGGCGGAGGCTTCGGCGGAGGCGGTGGAAGAAGCGGCCCCGGCGGCTTCGGCGAACGAGGTCCGCGTCCCGATTTCCGCGGCGAGGCGGACGCCAGGTTCGGAAACCGAAGCCGGCGCGTTAACAGCCGGATTCGGGGCACTGCATCGCTGAGTCTTCGTAACTCCGCGCTCGACGCCAGGCCCCTTTCGCTGACCGGACAATCGCTTGCGAAGCCGTCCTACGCTCAGAGCCGCTTCGGTTTCGCCGCGGGCGGGCCCCTTCAAATTCCAAAGCTCATGAAGCCGGGGAACACGATGTTCTTCGTCAACTATTCGGGGACCCGCAGCCGGAACCCATTCGATTCCACGGCTACCCTGCCAAGCGCCGAAGAGCGATCGGGCCTGATCGCGGCGAGTACGATCTTCGACCCGTTGAGCCGCCTGCCCTTCGCGGAAAACCGCGTGCCCGTTTCCCGTATCAGCCGGGCCTCCGCGGGACTGCTCTCCTTTATCCCGCTTCCGAATTCGCCGGGCGCCGTCCAGAATTACCAATTCGTCACCTCCGTCGCGCAGAATACCGACAATCTGGGTCTCCGCTTGAGCCGTAGCGCATCCAAAAAGGACCGGCTCACTTTCAATGTCGGGCTGCAGAGGCGCGACGGGAATGCGGCCCAGCTTTACGGCTTTCGAGACGAGACCTCCGGTTTCGGATACAACTCGGACATCGGATGGAGTCATACTTTCGGCCCAAGGAAGATCAACAACCTGCGCTGGAATTTCAGCCGGAACCGCAGCGAGACCGTACCGTTCTTTGCCTATAAGACTAACGTCGCGGCGGAGCTCGGCATATCCGGAACCGCGCACGATCCCATCAACTACGGACCCCCCAACCTCTCGTTCACCAATTTCGGCGGCCTCACGGACGCGAGTCCGTCGCTTCGCCGCGATCAAACCTCCGGGCTCTCCGACAGCATGCTCTTCGTTCACGGGACGCACAGCCTGAGCGTCGGTGGCGAGTACCGCCGCATGCAGCTCAACAACCGCACCGAGCAGAATGCGCGTGGGACCTTCTCGTTCAGCGGCGTTGCCACCAGCGGACTCGACGAGCGCGGCCTGCCGGTCGCCGGAACCGGCTACGATTTCGCCGACTTCCTGCTCGGCTTGCCCCAATCGAGTTCGGTCCGATTCGGCAGCGCCAATACCTACTTTCGCGGAAGCGCGCACAGCCTGTTCGCGCAGGACGATTGGAAAGTTAAGTCGAATCTATCGTTTAACCTCGGTATTCGCTACGAATACTTCACGCCTTTCCGGGAGAAGTTCGGAAGAATCGCAAACCTGGACATCGCCCCTGGTCTCACAGGTGTCGCCGTGGTGACTCCGGGCGCTTCCGGCCCCTACAGCGGCCCGTTTCCGGACGGGTTAGTCGACCCGGACAAGAACAACGTCTCTCCGCGAGCCGCTCTCGCCTGGCGGCCGGGAATTCTCACCAAGCGGCGCCTTCAGGTCAGGGCCGGATACGGGATGTTTTTCAACGGCTCGGTTTATAACCAGATTCCGAACCGCCTCGCGTCACAGCCGCCGTTCGCCAGCACCTCTTCACTCATCACGAGCAGCGCGCGCGTGCTCACCATCGAAGACGGATTCGCCGGCGCCCCTTCGGCGACGATCACCAACTCCTACGCTGTCGATCGCCACTACCGTTTGCCCTACGCCCAGACGTGGAATCTGGCGGTGCAGGGCGAGCTTCGGCCGTCCCTCGTGATGGAACTGGGCTACCTGGGAACGAAAGGGACAAGACTCGATATCCAACGCCTGCCGAACCGCGCGGCGCCAGGTTCGCCCCTCTCCGCCGAACAGCGCAGACGGATCGGAAACGCCCAGGGATTCACTTACGATACCTCGGAAGGAAACTCGATTTACCACGCGGCTCAAGTTCGCGTGACGCGGCGCTTCAGGAGTGGGTTCTCGGCGAATGCGCTCTACACCTGGTCGAAATCGATCGATAACGCATCCACTTTCGGCGCCGGTGGCGGCGTGGTCGCCCAAGACGATACCAACCTTCGTGCGGAGCGGGGCCTTTCGAGTTTCAATCAGCCTCACCGGTTGACGCTCTTCTACGTCATCTCGTCCCCTTGGGGATCGCGCGCGTCGCGGTTGAGCGCCGAAGGCTTTCCAGGCCGGATACTTGCCGATTGGAGCCTGAGTGGCGGCCTGACGGCGGGAGCGGGACGTCCGTTCACCGCGCGCGTTCTGGGAAACCGGTCGGACTCGGGCGGAAGCGGCTCCGTAGGCAGCGGGCGCGCGGACGCGACGGGTTTGCCCGTGGAATCGGGCGCCGACGGGTTCTTTAATCTAGCCGCCTTCGGCATCCCCCCGGCCGGGCGATTCGGGAACGCCGGGCGCAACACGATTCCGGGCCCGGGTGCGCTTTCGGCGAATCTCTCGGTGTCACGGTCGTTCCGGCTGACGGACCGGCATCGCGTGGAGTTTCGCATCGATGGCGCGAATTTCACGAATCACGTGGCCTACACGGGTCTGGCTACGGTCGTAAATGCAACAAACTATGGATTGCCGACGGCGGCGCAGTCCATGCGGTCGATCCAGTCGTCTTTGAGGCTTCGGTTCTAGTCCTTCGTCGACCACGCAGTCCCGGCCGGGCCCATCCTCCGTTGTGCCGGCGCGGACAGCGGAAGGCCCCAGTCGTTGAAGGCTTCGTGACCCCAAAGCGCTGAAGGGCTGCGATTTTCAACTACGCCGCAGATCATCACTGTGGCGACTGCCGCCGCCGATGCAACTGCTTGCGGACGCGCGGCTCCGATCGGGCAGCAGCCTTCGGAGCTGCTTATTCCGGGATCCAGCCGGCTCCGCCGGAACGGGCGCTCAGGACCGGGGACTGGTTTTCCGCGCCGCCGCTACGCTGGTCGGCTTCTTCGCGGACTTCTTTGCAGCCGCAGTCCTTACCGATGAACTCCGGGCCGGAGAGGCTTTCACGGAAGCCGCCGGTCCACTCTTCGAAGCGGCGCCGACTCTCCTCGAAGCTACCGTACTTGGCCGCCGAGCCGCGGGCTTCGGGGCCGCCGGAATCATTAGCAAGTCTCCCGGCACAGGCGTGGCGCTCTCCATCCGGTTGACCTGCGCAATCGTGGCGGCGGACGCGCCAAACCGCATCCCGATCGCGGACAGCGTTTCATCTTCGCCCACGCGGTGCATCCGCCACGAAAGCCGCTGAGCTTCAGGCACGGACTGGAGCGCCGCGAGCAGCGACGTTCCGGTTCCTTTTGGAACGTGCAGGGAATATCCCTCCGGCGCGATGTTCTTCAGCAGCGCCGGATTCAACGATTGCAGCTCATACACCGGACTTTCGGTCAAATCCGAAATCAACGCCAGATGGGTGGGCGCGGCGATCTCTACCGTGTCGTATTCGAGAGGAGGGTCCGGGTCGATGTTCGTCAATCCATACTCGCCGGCGTTTTTAACCATGATCGTCATCGCCACGATGATCGGCACGTAGTTAGTGGTCTCCGCCGGCAGGACGCGCCGGTTGCGCAGCTCCCAGAAATTCGCGTAACCGGTGCGCTCGACTGCCCTCGAAACGTTGCCCGGCCCGCAATTGTAGGCCGCAATCGCCAGGTACCAGTCGCCGAACTTGGCGTAGAGATCGCGCAAATGCCGGGCGGCCGCCCGTGTCGCCTTCTCCGGATCGAGCCTGTCGTCGTGGTACGGGCTTTGCATCAAACCGTACTCCCGCCCCCGCCACGACAGGAACTGCCACATGCCGGTCGCGGCCTTTCTCGACACCGCCCTCGGGATGAAGCCCGATTCCGCCTGCGCCAGATGCAGAATCTCCGGCGGCACTCCCTCCTCGTCGAGGATTCGCCGGATCATGGGCTGGTAGCGCCCCGCACGGCGCAGTCCCGCGATCATCGTCTTGCGGCCCCTGTTCGCGAAATAGTTGATGTAGCTTAGCACCGCGTCCGTGATCTCAAGCGGAAGCTGCGACGCCGTGGCTTGCAACTCCTCGTGAACCTTATTCCTGAGCTTCGGGTCGATCGGGAACGTCACGTCCAGAATATCTTCGAGAGGAGATTTTTCGAATTTCGGCTCTTCAAGATCCGCCGGACCGAGTCCGGCGAGATCCAGCCGATGAATGATCTCGACCATCCGGTCCAGCTTGCGTTCGAAGGTCTCGCGGTTTTCAGCCGTTTCCGAAGCGTCCAGCATCAGGTCGATTGCGGCGTCGAAGTGGGCGCGCGCGGCGTCCTTGTCGCCCTGCTGGAGAGCGGCGCGGCCCTGTTGCAGCCGTTGATCCGCCCGTGCGGCCATCTGATTCGTCCGCTCCGAGAGGGTCGGCGCGCCGAATGCGGTGAACGCCGTCAGCGTCCAGAGAAGCACGGAAACGGTCCGTAACATTCCGTTCATTCTACTCTTTTCCCCGGCAGGTCGCGGCCGCCCTGATGCAGCACGAGCTTGTCTTTCGAAAACGTAATACTTGCATCGACCACCTTATAGAAGAACTCCGTCTCCGATTCGGGGAAAATCTCGAAGGCGGACTGTCCGGTCGCCTGCGCCATCAGCTTGCCGCCTTCAAGCTTCACGGTAATGCTGAAACCCGGCATCAGCTCGTACACTCCCGCATAAGCGGCGAGAACCTTCGGGTCGGCGGCTATAGCCACGCGCTCCCGCAGTGGCTCGAAAATGCCCGGTTCAAGGCTAACGCGCGGAGCCGGCATGTCCCGGCCGTTCTGGTGCAGGGTAAGCTTGTCTTTCTCGAATGTGATCTGCGCATCGGTAACTTTGTAAAAGAACTTCGTTTCAGATTCGGCGAAGAGCTGCGCCTTGCCTTGGCCCGTGGCCTGCGCCATTAGCTTCGCGTCGCCGGGACTACCCTCGCGAGTAATCGAAATGCGAAACCCGGGTGCGAGCTGATACTGGCCTGCATAACTATCATACAGCTTCGGGTCTATCTTTGTCTCCGTGCGCTCTTTCGGGCCCGGCTTCCCGCCGAAAGCGATTGCGGCAAGATCGCTGCCGATCCGCGCCATATGCGGGGTACCCAGGTTACTCAAGGCCACGACCAGTGTCTTCTCCGCCGGAAAGCGCACGATGGTCGAATTGAATCCGTTGATGCCGCCCTGATGATAGATCGACCTACGCCCGTCCTTCGGTTCGACAAACCACCCATAGCCGCACTTATTCAAGACCGGCGTGTACATCTTTTCAAGCGCCGCCCGCGGAAGCAGTTTGTCCGTTGCCAGCGCCTCGTCCCAAAGCCGCAAATCGTCCACGGTCGAATAGAGCGCGCCGGCGGAAAAGGGTAGCGACATCGACATGTAGGGCGCGTGCTTCAACGTGCCTCCCTCTCGGACATATCCCGAGGCGCGATTCGGAATCACGTTCTCGAAACGGTCATACCCGGTATTCTTCATGCCGGCCGGCTCGAAGATATTTAGACGCAGGTATTCCTCATAGGATAGGCCGGAGACTTTCTCGATAGTTGCGCCGAGCAAAGCGTATCCCGAGTTGTTATAGACGAACTTCGAGCCCGGCTCGAATTCGAGGGCTTTGTCGCGGAAGGTGGCGATCAGGCCGTCGAGGGGCAGGTTGAGCGCCATTTTCTTCATCAGCTCCGCGTCGGATGTGTAGCTCGGGATGCCGGAGGTGTGCGTGAGCAGGTGATGGACCGAAACCTTCTTCCACGGTTCCGGGCATGGCGTGAAGTACTTGTCGAGCGTGTCTTCGAGCTTCAACTTACCGCGCTCCCGAAGCTGCATGATCGCGGTGGCGGTGAACTGCTTTGTGATCGAGCCGATGCGGAATCTGGTCTCGGGCGTGTTGGCTATGTTGTGCTCGGCGTTGGCCGGACCGTAGGCGGCGCGCAGGATCACTTTGCCTTCCCGCACCACGAGCGCCGATCCGCTAAAGTGGTTCGCCTTGAATTCGGTCTCGAGGTACGCCTTGGCCGCGGCGGCAGGGTCTTGCGCGAACGCTGCCGCCGCCGAAAAAAAGAGGAGGCAGGCGGACTTCATTTCGATCCCGCCGCCAGATGGCTATGGGTGCGGCTATAGGCGAAGTAAAACACCTGGCCGATCGCAAGCCACACCGCCAGACGGATCCAGTTATCCGCTCCGAGCGAATACATCAGCGAAAAATTCGCCAGGATGCCCAGGACCGGAACCAGGGGAACCCACGGCGTCTTGAAGGGCCGCGGCACGTTCGGCTGCTTGTACCGCATCACAAGAATGGCCGCGCACACGATCACGAACGCGAACAGCGTGCCGATGCTGGTCATATGTCCGACCACCTTAAGCGGCAGGAATCCGGAGAACGGCGCGACGAAAATCATGAAGAGCATGTTCGAGCGCCAGGGCGTTCGAAGCTTGGGGTGGATCTCGGAGAAAATCTTGGGAACCAGGCCGTCGCGCGACATCGAGTAGAAGACGCGGGACTGGCCGAGCAACATCACCAGAATCACCGAAGTGAACCCGGCGATGATTCCGAACTTTACGAGCAGCTTCAGGAACGGGTAGGAAGTCCTATCGACCGCGAGAGCCACGGGAGCGGACACGCCCAGTTCCTTGAAAGACACGATACCCGTCAGCACGTGAGCGAACAGGACGTAAAGCACGGTGCAGATCGCAAGCGACCCAATGATGCCGATCGGCATGTCGCGCTGCGGGTTCTTTGCCTCCTGCGCCGCGGTTGAGACTGCGTCGAAGCCGATGTACGCGAAGAAGATCGTGCCGGCGCCCATCATGATGCCGCTGAAGCCGAATTCGCCGAACGTGCCGGTGTTCTGGGGAATATAGGGCGTGTAATTGTCCTTGTTGATGAAGGCCCAACCGAGCGCGATGAAGACCACGACCACCGTCAACTTGATCACCACGATGACGGCGTTGGTTCTCGCCGACTCCTTGATCCCCGCCATGAGCAGCAGAGAAATCACGATGATGATGAAGATGGCGGGCAGATTAACGATGCCGCTCAGCTCTCGCCCATCCGGCAGTCGCACGGCTTCGAACGGTCCGGCCACGAACTGGGGCGGCAGATCGATGCCGAAATCGTGCAGCAGGCTGACCACGTATCCCGACCAGCTGATCGAGACCGTCGCCGCGCCCACCGCGTATTCGAGCACCAGATCCCAGCCGATGATCCAGGCCAGCCATTCGCCGAGCGTGGCATAAGCGTAGGTATAGGCGCTGCCGGCCACGGGAATCATGCACGAGAATTCGCTGTAACAGAGCCCGGCGAAGGCGCAGCCGAAAGCGGCGACCATCATGGACAGCGTGACGGCGGGACCGGCGTTGGTCGCCGCGGCCAATCCGGTGAGTGAGAACAGCCCCGCCCCGATTATGGCGCCGATTCCCAATGCGATAAGACTGCCTGGCCCTAGCGTCCGGGCCAGCTTGTGCTCGCCCGACTCCGCCTCCGCCGTGATGTGCTTCAACGATTTGACTGCAAATAGGCTCATTCGTTAACCCTTTCCCTCGATTTGGCCCGGCCACGCGCGTCACGACGAAGTCCACGATGGCCAAGCGTAGTAGAACAGAACTGCAAAGATATCATAGATCGGCGGCGCTGCGGCGGAATATCGACTTTGCCATCACGGACGACGGCCGCCCGCCACGCCGGATCTCATAAGAGCCGGCATTTCCGAAGGCAAAGAGCTACAAGAGGACAGCCGTCCATTTAACTGCGGCTCCCACGGTCCGCAGCCTGTCGCTGCGCCGCGTTGAATTGAAGGGTCCTGCAACTGTATACTGCCAGACGTGAAACGACTCAAACCCGCGGACGTTGTGATCGCAGGCGGTGGATGGACCGGTCTTCTGATGGCGAAGGAGATCGTTACGCGCACCAGCCTCACGGTGGTCGTGCTCGAGCGCGGGCCCGCCCGGAAGATGGCCGACTATGCGGCCGGGATGGACGAGGTCGATTACAACATCCGCCTGCGGTTGATGCAGAATATTGCCGAGGAGACGGTCACGCACCGGCACTCGGTTCGCGGCCAGGCGGCGCCCGTGCGCCAGTACGGGTCGTTCCAGCCTGGCACCGGCGTCGGCGGCGCGGGCGAACATTGGGGCGGAGTCTCCTACCGCTACGAGCCGGACCACTTCACGCTGGCCACGCATCTTCGCCAGAAGCACGGCGCATCGCGGTTACCTGAGAACCTTGCCGTTCAAGACTGGGGCGTCACCTACGGCGAGCTTGAGCCCGACTACTGGCGCGCGGAACAACTGATGGGCGTCGGCGGGAAAGCCGGCAACTTGCGCGGCAAGCTTATCGAAGGCGGAAATGTCTTCGAAGCGCCGCGTTCTCACGAGTATCCGAATCCGCCCCACAAGTCGAACTACCTGATGGACGCATTCCAAAAGGGCGCGCTCGACTTGGGATACCACCCGTACCCGGTGCCTGCGGCAACGCTGACCCGGACCTACCGCAACCCCGATGGCGTGACGCGCGCGGGCTGCGTGTACTGCGGCTTTTGCAACCGCTATGGATGCATGATCGGCGCCAAGGCGCAGCCGTCGAATACTCTGCTGCCTGTTCTGACTCCCCGCAAGAACTTCGAGCTTCGGCCGGGCTGCTGGGTCAGGCGCGTCGTCCATCGCGGCGGAGCGGCTGAGGGCGTCAGCTACACCGATGCGGCCGGCGAAGAATTCCTGCAGCCGGCCGGAATCGTGGCGCTCTCCTCTTGGACTCTAAACAACGCGCGACTGCTGCTGCTCTCCGGCATCGGCGAGCGCTATGATCCGGCCACCGGCAAAGGAACGCTTGGGAAGAACCTCACGCATCAGGTCTGCGCCGGACTCCAGATGTTCTTCGACAAACCCCTCAACAGCTTCATGGGCGCGGGCGGCATGGGCGTCGCCATCGGCGACTTCGAGGGCGACGAGCGCACGGACGCGGGCATGCTGCGCGGAGGCGGATTCCGCACGCAAAGCTCCGGTGACGGACCCATCGCTTCGTTCGGTAGAATCCCGCCCGGGGAAGCGAAGTCGAGCTGGGGCGCGGCATGGAAGAACGCCTCGCTCCGCTGGTACGACCGCATGGGCAGCGTCATGTTCGAGGGCGACCACCTCGCCTACCGCCACAACTACATGGATCTCGATCCCACCTACACCGACAAGTTCGGCGACCCGCTGCTGCGCATGACGCTTGACTGGACCGATCAGGAACGGCTGCAGGAAAAGTTCGCAGTTCGCATTCAGATGGGGCTCGCGAAGGCGATGGGTGCGCGCGCCGGCGGTCTCCTCCGCGGCGTCGGCAAGCGCTATTCCGTCACCTACTATCAGAGCAGCCACGTGCAGGGCGGCGTCATCATGGGCGCGTCCCCCGAGACGAGTGTACTGAATCCGTGGCTCCAGCATTGGCGGGTGCCGAATCTGTGGGTGCTGGGCGGATCTTCATTTCCGCAAAGCGGGTGGGGCAATCCGACGCTCAGCGCGCTCGCGCTCACCTTCCGAGCCGCGGACGCATTGGTCAACCGGTATCTCAAACGTCCCGGAGGTTTAGCGTGAAACGCCGCGAATTCATTACGCTCCCGGCGGCCAGCCTCGGCGGCGTGCTGCTGTTCACGCTCGACCGGAAACCGCTGCGCGCGCAAGTGCGGGACGGCGATGTCCGCGTCCCTCTGAAATTCTTTACCGAGGCCGAAGCGCGTGTCGTTACGGCGGCCGCGGAGCGCATCCTGCCCGGCGATGAGAGCGGGCCGGGAGCTACCGATGCGGCGGTCGTCATCTACATCGACCGCCAACTCGCCGGGCCGTACGGCCGCGACAAGTATCGTTACACCAAAGCGCCCTTCGTCGAATCGGTTCCGGAGCACGGTTACCAGGGCAAGGCGACGCCGCGGGAGATCTATCGCGAGGGCTTGCGCGGTCTCGGCGACTTCCCGGCGCTCGGACCCGCGCAGCAGGACGAAAGACTCCGTGCCATCGAGAGGACGCCCTTTTTCGCGCTACTGCGCACGCACACGATCGAAGGCTTTCTTTGCGATCCCATGCACGGAGGCAACGCGGGATTGATCGGATGGCAACTGGTCGGCTATCCGGGACCCCTGATGAGCTATCGCGATGAGATCGACAAAAATCGCGGCCTGCCCTGGCGGCGCAAGCCGGTCAGCCTGTCGCAGGTGCTTGGCCGCCCCGTGAAGGGCTGGGAGGAGGAGTAGGCATAGGGCGGCAGATAAATCTCTCTCGCGACGCTCTTTTTGGGGTTGACAAGCGCATTTATCTCGTATATCCTATGCATAGGATAACGAGGTATTAGATGAACTTTAAGGGGACACTTCCCACCTTGATTCTGGAGGCGTTGGAACGGGAGTCGAACCACGGCTACCGCATCGCGCAGCGGATCAAAGAGCGATCGCAGGGTGTACTGGACTTCAAAGAGGGCACGTTATATCCGGCCCTCCATAAGTTGGAGAACGAGGGACTGGTGGAGTCATTCGAGGGCATCGAAAAAGGCCGGCCCCGCCGCTACTAT
Organism: Candidatus Sulfopaludibacter sp. SbA3; assembly: GCA_945893365.1. GTDB lineage: Bacteria > Acidobacteriota > Terriglobia > Bryobacterales > Bryobacteraceae > SYKU01. The sequence continues at coordinate 37,131 of CAMDED010000061.1, forward strand.
CGCATTACGGAATCGGGGCACGGGATGTTGGCAAAGGACCGCGCGGAATGGCGGACGCTTTCGCGGGCAGTGACGTTGATTCTAGGGGAGGCGTAAGTGACGACTGAATTGGAAACCTGGCTGAAACAGGCGACTCGGCATCTATCGGAGAATTCGGTCGCGCAGGTGCGGACTGAAATCCAGGAACATTACGAATCGGCGCGGGAGACCGCGGTGAGCGGCGGCTCAACCGCCGATGAAGCGGATCGGTTAGCTGTCACCGCCTTGGGAGATGCGAAGACCGCGAACCGTCAATATCGCAACGTCCTGTTGACGCGGGCCGAAGCCAGGATGCTCCGCGACGGCGCGTGGGAGGCCCGGGCCGTTTGCTCACGCCCGTGGCTGAAGTGGTTGCTTGCGGCAATGCCCGTGGCCGCAATGCTCGCGGCCGCCGCCTTTTTCCTTGCCGGCTCAATCGCGGTAGCGCGGACGCTGCTCGCCGGTGGGATGGGAATGGGTCTTTTGTTCGCTGCGCCATTTCTGCCGATTTATACCCCATCCCGCGGGCGGGCTTTCCGCCTCATCAAATGGGCTATTCTGATCGGCACGCTGGGTATGGCCTTCGGGCCGGCCGCGCTCAAATCGTCATGGCTGCTGGCCTCGTGCCTATGGCCGGTGGCCTGGATCGAATGGACACGGATTTCGATTCGGCGCAAACTGCCTGTGGCGAAGTGGCCCAAACAGTTGTATCTCTGACATGCGGAGCGATGCCAGGAGCGGGGCCGGCCATGGCCGCGCTCCTGCGTGTGCCGCCGGCTACGCCAGCGCCAGATTCAAATTCTCAATAGCCTCGTCGATCTCCGCCGTATTTTTGTAACCGACCGTCACGCAATCGACGCCCGCATTGTTGAACGCATACCTCATCGCGGCCTGACGGTCTTCACGGGTGGTAAACGCACCTTCCCCTACCAGCTTCATGCTGATCACGCCCATGCCTTCCGAGCGGACCTGCTTGACGTGCGTGACAACCTCGCTGACGTTTCCCGCACCGTTCGTGTTGTAAGCCTCGGCGTCCATTTTCGTGCCATTGTGGTTCATCCGGATCATGGCGATCTCGAGCCACTTGTTTCCCGGGAACCGGCGCAGCGCCGGCAGTCCGTGCACAGACGCGCCGTGCCCTACCACCGCCTTCTTCGACTTCGCTTCCAGAATCCCGTCCTGCCAGCGGACGGTGTCGGTCGGCCACTGAGCCACGCGCTGGTAGTGCATCAGGAGGACGTCGAAGTACTCGGTGTTCGCCAGCTTGCGCAATTCATCGATCTTTTCCTGCGGATTCACGCCTTCGCGCGTCGTCACCTTGGACATCAGCTGGTAGGTGTCGCGCGGAATGCCCTTCAACGCCACGCCCAGCATCTTGTGCATCTCGCCGTAAGACTCGGCGGTCTCGAAAAAGCGAATGCCCCGGTCGTACGCGTGGCGCACCAGCCTCGTGAATTGATCCTGTCCCAGTTCGCGCTGTGTTCGTCCGCTGAACGTGCCGGTGCCGAACGCGAGCCGCGTCACCTTGACGCCGGACTTCCCGAGCGTCACCCAATCCGTCGCCGTCCCGCGCGCCGCCCGCAGCGGGAGGCTCCCTGTCCCCGCGAGCGCACCCGCCGCGAGTCCGGTCTTCAAGAAATTGCGTCTGGAGCAGTGTGGCATCCGCCGCCCTCCTACTGGCATATCCTATCACGAGTAACCATCCATGCGGCAGGCGCCGAATACCACGTGGCCCCTGGAATGCTTCTCACCATCCGGGAGAACTGCCATGATACGGTCCGGAACACTTTCAACCTCGCGCCCGCGGGTAATCGCGATACCGGTATTTCAATCTTTCGCATTCCTGTGCCGGCTGCTGAGCGTGGCGACCCTCGGCGCTGCCGTCAATCTTACTTATGTGGATCTGGGCGCGCGCGGCCGGTCTCTCCCGTGGCCGTTTGCTTGAGGCGCTCTACGCCGGTGCAGCTCCGGGTCTGGTAATCAACGCTCTTCAGATCAACTTTCGATTACCCCAGCAGGCCATTGGCGATGTGTTTCAATTGACGGTTGGCGGCTTTTTCTCAGTAGAATGCCCGGAGACTCCGGGCGGTGTTCCGCGACCTGCGGACTCCCTACACCACGGGGGTGGCGATCTCCACGCCCCGCTTCTCGAGCGGCATGAAGTCCCGAACAGCTTGGCCCGTGTACACCTGGCGCGGCCGCGCGATCTTCTGTTCGGAATCGCCGAGCATCTCCTCCCACTGCGCGAGCCAGCCCACCGTGCGCGGAATTGCGAACAATACCGTAAAGATGTCCGGCCTGAAACCCATCGCCTGGTAGATAATCCCGGAGTAGAAGTCGACGTTGGGGTAGAGCTTCCGCTTGACGAAGTAGTCGTCTTCCAGCGCGATGCGCTCTAGCTCCAGTGCGATATCGAGCTTCGCACTCCTGCCGGTAACCTCGAACACCTTATCCGCCGCCCACTTGATGATCAGGGCGCGGGGATCGTAGTTCTTGTAGACCCGGTGTCCGAATCCCATCAGCTTCAACTGGCCCGATTTGACCTTCTCCATGTAGGCCGGGACCTTATCCTTGGAGCCGATTTCGTCCAGCATCCTGAGGACTTCTTCGTTTGCGCCGCCATGCAACGGCCCGGAGAGCGCGGCAGCCGCGGCGGCGGTGGCGAGGTACGGATCGGCGTGAGAACTGCCCACCGAGCGCATCACGTTCGTGCTGCAGTTCTGCTCGTGGTCGGCATGCAGGATGAACAGGATGTCCAGCGCCCGGGCCAGAACGGGATCGGCCGCGTATTTCGGCTCGGCCATCTTCCACAGCATGCTCATGAAGTTCTCGGTGTAGCTCAGTTCGTTGTCCGGATAGACGTACGGATAGCCGAGGCTGTGACGGTAGGTGTACGCCGCGATGGTCGGCATCTTCCCGATCAGGCGCATGATCTGCAGCCGGCGCAACTCCGGATCGTGCACATGACGGGACTCGGGATAGGCCGTGGAGAGCGCCGCCACCGTGCTGGCAAGCATCCCCATCGGATGCGCGTCGTAGCGGAAGCCTTCCAGGAACTTCTTGGTAGTCTCGTGGATCATGGTGTGGTGGGTAATCTGGCCGACCCACTCTTTGAGTTGCGGCGCGGTGGGCAGGTCCCCGAACAGAATCAGGTACGCTACCTCCAAGAACGTGCACCTCTCGGCGAGTTGTTCGATGGGATAGCCCCGGTAGCGCAGGATGCCTTTGTCGCCGTCGATAAAGGTGATCGCGCTCCGGCAGGAGGCTGTGTTCATGAAAGCGGGATCGTAGGTCATAAGCCCGAAATCGTCGGGCCCAGTCTTGATCTGCCGCAGGTCCATCGCGCGAATGGCTCCATTGTGAATGGGGATCTCATAAGTGGCGTGAGTACGCTCGTCGAGAATACTTAAGGCTTCTTTTGGCATAATCTTCTCCCTGATATTGAGGTGTGCCTTGCGCCGCTTGTCGCGCACACGATACGAAGGCGGCCTTGGCTCACATCGTTGCCTTTACGCCGCTGCCGTGGCACATCGCGCAAACAGCGCAGGTTCCACGGCGAGCCGGCTAGTGAATAGTTGTCGATACCGCGTATGACTGCCTGAGGACAGAGTCGCCGCCCGGTTGCAGCGCAGCGCCAGGATCCTTCTGTGTTCGACCCGGTGGATACGGGCGCGAGAATCACGGAGGGAACCTCCTTTTCCGCAATCCGCCGCTCTGCGAGCAGGGCGGACTCTATTGCAATCATAGTTCAAACGCGGGCCGGTGTGAAGCCCGAGTCTTGTCCAATACAAGATGAGCCTGAAGGAAAGGCTGTTTCCAATACAAGATGAGCCTGAAGGGGGAAGTTGAAGCATGCTGGGGTGTGATCATCAGGATGCGGAATGCGAAGAAGTTGAGCCAGGAGGAAATCCAGGCGTTTTT
>CAMDED010000062.1 GCA_945893365.1 Candidatus Sulfopaludibacter sp. SbA3
AGGTCTGCAGCGGATGCCTTCCTTGCACACTGCGTCCGCAGCCGGCGCACACCCCTATGCCGGTTGGCTGTGGTTAGCCGGGCCGGGTACTACGGCTGGCAGAAACCGCCGGCGGTGGACCCGGATTTGGACCTGCGCGACGAAATTCACCCGAAGGTGCGTTTTTTCAGGCATGGCGGAATCTATCGGTCCGATGAGATCTTTCGCACCTTCCCAAGCTGGGACCGGGATACCGCCTCACGTTGGTCGGCCCCGGGCCCAGCCACAGAGCGCCACAGAAAGGACGCGCCCTGCTCATCGTCCGCGATGAGTTCCGGCCGGCTATTCCTCGATCGGGTTGCTCGCCAGCATTGCCCGTCTCCGCTTCACCGGCAGACCCATCCCTAAAACCGTTCCAGGATCGGGCGCAAGAAATTTCCAGCGAACGGCGAACAATGTCTTAACTCAGCGTCTCAGCCAAGGGGACAACCCCACTCCGCAACGTCAATCTTTTCCTCGTCTTCCTCTATGGCCCCCGTACCTGCAAACTCTTGGAGAAAGGGCCCCTCAATTGTGATCGCGGCCACTCCAGAGCCGGGCGCGAGGAGTTGAAGACATCTACGAGCTGCCCACAGGCAGTGGAACTGGTCGCCGTCACGACTGGCGCGTACTAGCTGACTGTCGGACATTTCAGGCAGGTATCATTCTCGCAAAGTAACGTAAGAAAACCTAAGGTTCCAGTGTTCCGATGTGTGCCGGGAAAGCCCGCATGGATCCAATTTGTGCCGCGCCGAAATCCCGCGACACGCCGTGGATCTTGCCGGAAACCTTGGTCAACGCAGCCGGGGCGTGGATGACGACGCCGACTTGAGCGGTCACCCGGTGCAATGAACAAGCCTTCAAGAACATCGACGACGTCCTCTCGAAATGGGGCCGGTTATACCACCGAAATGGACTACACCGAGCAGACCTCTTGCCTTCTACGGCTTAAGAACTCGCGGGTGACACGAAATGCAGAGCGATGGGATAATCGAACGTACAAATGACCTCCTCATTCGACGCGATCATTATCGGTACGGGCCAAGCCGGCCCAGCGCTCGCGCAGCGCCTCACCGCGGCAGGAATGAAGATCGCCATCGTTGAACGCGGCCGGTTCGGCGGCACCTGCGTGAACACCGGCTGTATCCCCACGAAAACGATGGTCGCCAGCGCCTACGCGGCCCACATGGCGCGGCGCGCGGCCGAATTTGGCGTTGTGATTGCTGGTCCCGTCACCGTGGACATGAAGCAGGTGAAGGCGCGCAAGGATCTCATCTCAGGCAAGTCGAACACGGGCGTCGAGAACTGGCTGAAGTCCATGAGCAACTGCACCGTCTATGAAGGACATGCCCGGTTCGAATCCGCGCGGGAAGTTCGTGTGGGTGACGCGCGCCTTGCCGCGGATCGAATCTTCATCAACGCCGGCGGCCGCGCCTTGATACCAGACATTCCCGGTCTTGACGAAATCGAGTATCTGACCAACAGCACCATGATGGACGTCGCTTTCCTGCCGCGCCATTTGATCATTCTCGGCGGGAGCTATATCGGCCTCGAATTCGGCCAGATGTTCCGGCGCTTCGGCAGCGAGGTGACGATTCTTGAACGCGGGCCCCGGCTCATCGCCCGTGAGGACGAGGATGTCTCGGAGGCCATCCGCGGAATTCTCGAGAACGAGGGGATTACGGTCCATGTAAATGCGACGTGCACAGGCTTGGCCAAGAGGGACGAGACGGTGGTCGTCAGCGTTGATCGCGGCGGCGAACCCTTCGAAGTTGAGGGCTCGCACCTGCTTTGCGCCTCAGGGCGCCGTCCGAATACGGATGATTTGGGGCTCGAGAGAGCCGGTATCCAAACCGACACGCGCGGATACATCGCCGTCGACGATCAACTCCGTACGAACGTTCCAGGAGTCTGGGCGCTGGGAGATTGTAACGGCAAAGGCGCCTTCACGCACACGTCTTACAACGATTTTGAGATCGTCGCGGCGAACCTGCTCGACGGTGACCAGCGCCGCGTCAGCGACCGGATAACCGCGTACGGCCTGTACATCGATCCGCCCCTCGGCCGCGCCGGGATGACGGAGGAAGAAGTACGAAGGAGCGGGCGGCGGGCTTTGGTGGGTCAACGCCCGATGACTCGCGTCGGCCGCGCCGTCGAGAAGGGTGAAACGCAAGGGTTCATGAAAGTGGTTGTCGACGCGGAGACGCACGAAATCCTGGGTGCGGCAATCCTGGGCACCGGCGGCGACGAAGCCATCCATTCGATCCTGGACGTGATGTACGCGAAGAAACCATACACATTGATTCAGCGGGCCATGCACATCCATCCGACGGTTTCGGAGTTGATTCCGACCGTTTTGGGCGAACTGAAGCCACTCGCTCTCGCGCTAGCGCGGGGAGCGTCCTAAGTGCTCACTCCATCGGCGGTCGACGCAGGCAAGGGCCTCCTCGAACGCCTGGCGCAAGCCCGTGCCGAAACCGACAAACTTTTCCAGTTGGTGAAGCCGGAGCGCCTCTACGAACGCCCCATCGCCGAGCGGCACCGGATTATCTTTTACCTCGGACACCTGGAGGCCTTTGACTCGAACCTCCTTCGAGAGTCCCTTGGAATACAATCCACCGACCCTTCGCTAGATAGGCTGTTTGCTTTCGGAATCGATCCCGTCGATGGCGGATTGCCCTCGGACCAACCGGCGGACTGGCCGGCGGAACCACAGGTGACACAGTATGGCCGGCGTATTCGCACCAAGCTCGATGAGGCCCTCTTACAAAAAGGATCGGCATGGGACGGCGAAGAAAATTCCGACGTATTGCTCCATGTCGCGATCGAACATCGCCTGATGCACGCCGAGACGTTCGCGTACATGCTGCATCGGATGCCGTTCGAGAGCAAACGCAGTGTAATCCAGGCTGGGACGCCGGATAGTTGCCCGTTCGAGCCGGAGATGATCGAGATTCCCGAGGGAAGGACCACGCTTGGCATATCACGCGACGGCAATTTCGGGTGGGACAACGAGTTCGAGCGCCACCTTGTCGACGTGCCGCGATTCAGGATCGACCGGTACAAAGTAACGAACGGGCAGTTTCTCGACTTCACGCTGGCAGGCGGCTATCGGGATCGCAGCCTGTGGACCGATGCCGATTGGCGTTGGAAGGAACAGAACGGAATCGACCACCCCGCGTTCTGGAAACGCTCCGGCTCCGAATTTCGTTATCGCGCCATGTTTGAAGATATTCCTCTGCCATTCAATTGGCCGGTGTACGTCAGCCACGCGGAGGCCAGCGCGTACGCGGCCTGGGCCGGCAAGAGATTGCCCACGGAGGCCGAGTGGCATCGTGCGGCGTATGACGCTCCTGACGGCGAACGTGCTTATCCGTGGGGCGAATTCCCGCCCGCCGCCGAGCACGGATACCTGGACATGAACCGTTGGGATCCGTCGCCAGTGAATGCGTTCCCCAAGGGCCGGAGTCACTGGGGCGTGGATGGGATGCTCTCGAACGGCTGGGAATGGACCTCCAGCCAGTTCGGACCGTTCCCCGGTTTCCAAGCCTTTCCGTTTTATCGCGGCTACTCGGCGGATTTTTTCGACGGCAAACATTACGTGATGAAGGGCGGCTCACCGCGCACCGAACTGAGCATGCTGCGGCGATCGTTCCGCAACTGGTTCCAGCCCCACTATCCATACGCGTACGTAGGATTCCGCTGCGCCACTGACGACTAGGAGATCGTTCAAATGCTCACTGACGCCGTTATCGCAGCGCCGCTCACCGGCTTTGCCGCGGACGTCCGCGCCGGGCTCACCAAGGCGGGACAGAAGGAACTTCCGTCCAAGTATCTCTACGACGCGCTCGGCTCAAAGCTATTCGAGGCGATCTGCGAGTTGCCCGAGTATGGCTTGACACGCGCCGATGCCCGGTTGCTGCAAGGGCACGCGCACGAAATCGCCTCGCAAGTTTCGGGCGACGTTCTGGTGTGCGAGCTCGGAAGCGGCAGCGGGCGGAAGACCCGGTGGATACTCGAGGCGATGGCGCGCCGGAGACACATTCGTTACTTCCCCATTGAGATCTCAGCGGAAGCCCTCGCCGTCTGCCAGCGGGAGTTAGCGGATATCGAATCGGTGGGAATCGTGGGGCTGGAACGCGAATACCTGGACGGACTGTTAGAAGTTGCCGCCCGCCGCAGTGAGGGCCAGCGCCTGGTGGTCCTGTTTCTGGGAAGCACGATCGGGAATTTCAGCGATCCCGCCGACGCCAATTTCCTCCGCGACATCCGTCGAATCCTCCAGGCCGGCGATGTGCTGGTTTTGGGCACGGACCTCGTAAAGCCAGTGGTCCAGTTGGTGGACGCCTATGATGACCCACTGGGCATAACGGCGGCCTTCAACCTCAATCTTCTCGCCCGGATCAACCGGGAGTTGGACGCGAACTTCGTATTGAGCCAGTTCGAACATGAAGCCCGTTTCAATTCCGCGACACAAAGCGTCGAGATGCATCTTCGGTCTCTGCGCACGCAGACGGCCGGCATCTCAAAGGCGCACCTGACTGTCAGCTTCGAAGCGGGCGAGACCATTTGGACGGAGAACTGTCACAAGTATTCGCCGGCAGAGGTGCGGCAGAAAACCAAGACCGCGGGTTTCGACCTTCAAGCTCAGTGGATCGACGACGATTGGCTGTTTGCGGAGAGCCTTCTGGTGGCGGATGTGGAATAATTCGATTCATGCCACTGGTGGAGTTTCGTAACGTTGTATACGAAATCGCCGGCCGGACGATCCTCTCGGGAGTCAGCCTCTCGGTGGAGGCGGGTGAAACTCTGGTGCTGCTTGGCCGTAGCGGATCCGGCAAGAGTACCGCGCTAAAGCTGACGAACGGAATGTTGTTTCCTACCAGCGGACAGGTTCTGGTCGGTGGACGGTCCACGCGAGATTGGGATCCGATCAAACTCAAACGCGGCATCGGCTACGTCATCCAGGATGTCGGCCTGTTTCCGCACTTCACGGTGGCGCGGAACGTAGGTCTCGTTCCTCGATTGGAAGGTTGGAACGATCCGGATGTGGAACGGCGCGTCGATCAACTATTGGAAATCGTAGGAATGCCGGCCGCCGACTATCGAGCACGTTACCCAAGACAGCTTTCCGGAGGGCAGCGCCAGAGGATCGGCGTCGCCCGCGCACTGGCCGCGGATCCCGCGCTGCTGTTGTTCGACGAACCCTTCGGCGCGCTCGACCCGGTAACCCGACTGGAGCTTCAGCAACAATTTCAGATTTGGCAGAAAGACTTCAAGAAGACCTCGATCTTCGTCACGCACGACATCAGGGAAGCGCTTCGGTTGGGCACTCACATTGCTCTGCTGGTCAACGGCCGCGTGGAAGTATCGACTCAAGCCGCCGGGTTTTCAAGTTCCGCATCACCCGAAGCGCGCGCTTTTCTCGCGTGCCTTTGAACTCCATGCGTTCCGATTTGGCCAACGATATTCTGCAACTCACCAGGGAGCACCTGGTTCTGGTGGGGATCGCCATGCTGCTCGCGATTCTGATCGGAGTTCCCGTGGGAATTCTGCTTACGCGCCATCCGAGCGCGCGCCAATGGACGCTGGGACTGGCGAGCGTGATGCAGACGGTTCCCAGCCTGGCGCTGTTCGGTTTCCTGATTCCCATCCCGTTCATAGGGGGAATCGGCCCGCGGACGGTGATCGTCTCGCTCGTTTTATACGCTCTGCTGCCGATCTTGCGCAACACGTTCGTTGGCGTCACGAGCGTCGATCCGGCGGTGTGCGAATCGGCGATCGCGATGGGAATGACGGATGGTCAACTGCTTCGCCAAGTGCAATTGCCACTCGCCGCACGGACGATCCTTGCCGGCATTCGCGTCGCCACCGTGACTACAATCGGAACGGCAACCATCGCAGCCGCGATTGGCGGCGGCGGCTTAGGCGTGTTCATCTTTCGTGGAGTCGCATCGGTGGATACCACACAGATCCTGGCGGGCGCGATTCCCTCGGCGGTGCTGGCTCTGTTGGCGGATTGGGGATTGGGATGGGTCGAACGAAAACTTTCGCCGGTTTAGCAGCCATTCTTACGTTGGCAGGATGCTCCAACTCGGGGCCGCGGCCGATTAAGATCGGCTCGAAGAACTTCACCGAGCAGGTAATTCTAGGGGAGATCATCGCGCAGCACGTGGAGCATCGGCTTCACCTGCCGGTGGAAAGACGGCTGAATTTGGGCGGTACGCTGCTCGCGCATCAGGCCTTGCGCAGCGGCGAAATCGACCTGTACCCGGAATACACGGGGACGGCGCTCGCCGCCGTTCTGAAGGAGGCGCCTTCCGGTACTTCGGCAGAGGTTCTGACGCGAGTGCGATCCGCTTATCTGCGAGACTTCCAGATCGAATGGCTCGACCCCACGGGCATCGACAACGGCTTCGCCATGGTGGTGCAAGGGGCGGACGCCCGGGCGAGGAAGCTCGAAACCCTAAGCGATGCCGCCAAGGTCGCAGGCTGGACGCTCGGCGTGGGGTACGAATTCGAACAGCGTGCGGATGGATTGCCGGCGTTGAACAGGACCTACGGATTTCGATGGAGCGGCCGGCCGAAGAGCATGGACCTCGGGCTACTCTACAAAGCGCTCGAGCAAGGCCAGGTGACCATGATCGCCGCCAACACCACCGACGGGCTTCTTTCGAAGCTCGATCTTAAGGTGCTGCGCGACGACCAACGTAGTTTTCCACCCTACGAAGTGGCCATCGCAGTGCGTCAGGATTCCCTTCGTCAAACGCCTGGCCTGCGCGAGGCGCTGGTCGAACTGTCGGGGAAATTCACCAATTTGACGATGCAAGTCCTCAACTACCAGGTCGACGGCCAGCATCGCCCTGTCGCGGAGGTGGCAGCGGAGTTTCTCAAGTCCGCAGGCCTCCGCTAGCGGTTCCGACTCTACGCTTCAAGCAGCGGGGTCGTCCACCGGGATCTGCTGCACGATCTCGATTCCGAATCCCTCGAGCGCCACAATCTTGCGCGGATGATTGGTCAGCAGACGGATCTTGTGCAGCCAAGGTCGGAAAGAATCTGCGCGCCAATTCCGCTCTCGTGCTGGAGCTGCTGCTGGCCCGCCGGGCTCGAAAACAAGGACAGAAAAACGTCGGCGAAACAGAAGGCAGTGAAGGGGAGCCAGATTCGCCGAGACCTATTGGCGCAAGGATGTAACCTGCGGTTCGATCCGCTTGAAACGTACGATGGCGTAAGCGACTATCGACCATGCCGGAATCACGACGGCAGACCACGGATGATGTACGATACCGTCTTGAATGGGCGCTGCAAACAGAAATGGTACACAGACTACACCGAGGGCCACGGCCTCGGTTGCTACACGGGTTCTGGTGTCCGGCTTCAGCTGAAGCCGCCGCTGCTTGGCAGAGCGATAGGCTATCGCGCCCAATATCGCAGTTATGCCTCCGAAGATATTGTCATCACTTGCGTTGGCCGGTAGATGTGGAAGCTGTCCGATGATCGAAACCGCTCCAACAAATATCGCCATGGTGGAACCAATAAATGACGTCCGCATCGCTGGTGTAAAGAGCGATCTTACCGCAGGTGACATCTCATCCCGAAACTTAGCGGACGGGTTCCGGCTGCCGACGTCGCGGAGAAGTTCACAAGACAGGTACTCGATCGATCAAGACGACCTTGCGAAAGATCTCCAGCTCTGCGGCGCAAGTGAAGGAGCTGACCTCGACTCCTGCACCTCCACGTGAGCTAACAACGCGATCAACCAACGCTTGGGCCGACTTTGGGCGAGACCGGAAGACGTCTGGTACGCTTCGCCGACTTCCGGAAAGCACCTTTGCCACCATGGGGCGTGACGGACTCGAGCGGAGCGAAATCATTGAGTTTCGCCCCTAAGCGCGGCGCTGAGGCTGCCAGATTCCGCCTGACCTTCAAACGGCGGTGTCGTCTACTGGGATCTGCTGCACGATCTCGATTCCGAATCCTTCGAGCGCCACAATCTTGCGCGGGTGATTCGTCAGCAGACGGATCTTGTGCAGTCCAAGGTCGGAAAGAATCTGCGCGCCAATTCCGCTCTCGTGCTGAAACTGCTGCTGTCCCGCCGGACTCGCGTAATGCTGGAAGTCCCTGCCGTGCGAAACGATGCGTTGAGCGCCCGCGTCGTCCCGCTGCAAACGAAAACCCGGCCCGGTCTGGTGGAGGTACACCAGCACTCCCGCCCCTTCCTTGGCGATTCGCGCGAGCGAACCGCGAATCAACTTCGCGCAATCGCAGCTCGCCGCCCGGAACACATCGCCGAAAAGACATCGCGAGTGCATGCGGACCATGACGATCTCCCTGCCCGCGACGTCGCCGCGGATGAGGGCCACGTGCTGTCCCGGGTTGATCGCGCTAGCGTAGGCGATAGTGCGAAATTCGCCGAACTCGGTTGAGACCGAACCTTCGGCCACGCGTTGAATGAAGCGTTCGTGCTTCAGCCGGTGGCGGATCAGATCGGCGACGGAAACCATCTTCAGCGAATGCCGCGCGCAGAATTCGGCAAGCTGAGGAACGCGCGCCATAGAGCCGTCCTCGTTCATGATCTCGCAGATCACGCCGGAGGGATTCAAACCCGCTAGGCGGGCGAGGTCCACCGAGGCCTCCGTCTGCCCGGCGCGTACAAGCACCCCGCCATCCTGCGCCCGCAGCGGAAAGACATGGCCCGGTCTCGCCAGATCCGCCGGGCGGGCTTGAGGGTCGATGGCCACTTGAATGGTGCGCGTGCGATCGGCCGCTGAAATGCCCGTCGTGACGCCATCGCGCGCATCCACCGATTCGCAAAACGCCGTGCCGAAGTTCGATGTGTTGCGTGGAGACATCAGGGGCAGCCGCAGAGCTTCACAGCGGTCCGCCGTGAGAGCCAGGCAAATGAGACCGCGTCCGTGAGTTGCCATGAAATTGACAATCTCAGGCGTAACTTTTTCGGCGGCGATCGTTAGATCGCCCTCGTTCTCGCGGTCCTCGTCATCCACCACGACGAGGACGCGTCCCTCGCGGATCTCCTCGATAGCCTCGGGCACCCCAACAAACGGCATAGCACCCTAGAACAGCAACTTCAGCCCTAATTGCAGGCGGCGCGGGCTGCCGGCGGAGAGAATGCGGCCGAACGTGGGCGAGCCTACGAAAATATCGGGCAGGTCGAGATTCGCCCGGTCGAGCAGGTTGAACGCCTCCAGGCGAAACTGCAAGGAAGCGCCCTCGGCAATGCTGGTATTCTTCACAAGCGATGCGTTCACCGTGTGGCTGGCCGGGCCGTCGACGATATTCCGTCCCGCGTTACCGAAGCTGCCGGACGAGGGAACCGCGAATGCGCCGGCGTTGAACCAGCGTTCCGCCGACCGGTCTGAAAGGCGCGGATCGCCAACAAGGTGCGGACGATCGTTCGCGCCGAAGCCCAACGTCGAGCGGCCCGTGTTGCTGTTGTCGAAATCGGAAAGCAGAGCGACCGTAAACGGACGTCCGCTCTGGAACGTGAGGATTCCGAAGGTCTGCCATCCCGAAAGAAGCTTCGACTTGCCGAGCGGCAGATCGTAGGAATAGCTAACCGACAACCGCTGCCGGAGATCGAAGTTCGAACGCCCGCGTTCGGCACGGACGTTATTGCTGTCTTGAGGAAAGTTCGGATCTCCGGCGCTCGCGAAGAAGTTCGACGCGTCATCAATCGACTTCGACCACGTATAGGAGGAAAGCATCGACAGGCCGGCGCTCAGGCGCTGCTGGAATCTGGCCTGCAGAGAGTGATAAATGGAGTTGCCTCGGGATTCGAGGATGCTGATGTCGTCGAACTGCGGAAGGGGGCGCGGATTGCGCGGATTGGGGCTCGGACGCGGCTGATTGATATCGCGGGCATTGAGCAGTCCCGTGCCTTTGGACCCGACGTATCCCAGTTCGAGGACGCGAGACGTCCCAAGCTGTTCCTGAATGTTGAAGTTCCATTGCTGAATATAAGCCGTGCGCAGATTCCGCTGAACGGCCAGCGCGGAAGAGGGCGTCGGGACCGGGAAGAACTGTGGAAAGGGATCGCTAAGGCTGATCGGCGGCAATCCGGGCAGTGTGAAGAACAACTTGTTCTCGAAGTACGGCGGACTGAAATACAAGCCTTCACCCGTTGCGAGAGACGACTGATCATAGTAGACGCCATAGCCGGCGCGGAAGATGCGCTTGTTCGCGGCGTGCGGGTTCCACGCGAGTCCGAACCGCGGTCCGAAGTTATTCCTGTCGATATCGTAGCCGCCGCGCGGCATTCCCTTCGTACCGGGAGCGACGAGCGACCCGCTGGCCGAGTCGAAGAGGTTCGCGCGATCGGTGGCGTCGTGAGGCGGTCCGTTCAGCTCATAGCGCAACCCGGCCGTTACCGTGAGATCGGGCCGCGCACGCCAGGTATCCTGGGCGAAGAGACTGGCCGCGCGCGACCTGAGGTGCTGCGGATTGTCGATTTTCGCCGCGCCGGTCACGGACGGAAAATCGAGCAGCATTTCCGCCAACGCATTGCCTGTGAAGCCAAGAAAGTTGATGAAGCCGCGTGATAATACGTCGCGGTACGCATTCTGCTGCAGGAGACGGAAATCTCCGCCGAACTTGACCAGATGCCGGCCTCTTGCGAGCGTCGCCTGGTCAACCAGTTGGTAAACGTTGGTGACGCTGTGTTGCGGGTTGTTGTACTCGTCGCCGATCGGCGAGTAACCGGTGAGCGAGATCAACGGGAGGCCGAAGTCGCGGGGGTTCGCCGTGTTCGAGGGCATCCCGAGCGCCTGGCTGAGGTTGCGGCCCTGGTTCTCCTGAAAAGAACCGTTCGCGACACGGTTGAATCCGGCGCGAAATTCATTGAGGAGCGAGGGGGTGAGGGCGTGCGTTTCCGCAATCGCCGCATTCTGGGCGCGGCGCGGAATGTTGGTGCCATAACCGGGGACCGAAGAGAATCCGGGGCCGGAAAACGGCTCGTAAAGATTGCGGTCTACAAAGCTGTAGCGGACCGAAAGGTCGCCTCCGCGTCCGATTACCCGATCCAGACGCGCGTCGAAGTGATCTTCGGCGTCGCGCAGAGAAGGCGAGGACACGAAGTTGCGTCCCGGCGTCGAGCGGTTCGGCAGCGGATAGAGAGCGGCGATCGCCGCGCCAATAGTGCTCTGGCGGTTCTTCGGAATCACGTTGCCCGGGAACGGCGCCTGCGTAAAGAGATCGATCGCGTACACGGAGCTGCGCGAGAAATCCCCCACGCGCTCAAGGGCGGTCGGAACATTCGTCGTTCTGGTGATGCCTTCGCGGACGCGGCGGCCTTCGTAGTCCGCGAAGAAGAAGGTCCTATCCTTGCGGATGGGTCCGCCGAGCGATCCGCCGAACTGGTTGCGCACGTTTTGAGGCTGATCTTCCGCGGCCGGGGCGAAGTAGTTGCGCGCGTCGAGTGAGCGGTTTCGAAAAAATTCGTAAGCGCTGCCGTGGAATCGATTTCCGCCGGACTTCAGCACGACGTTCATCTGCGCTCCTCCGGCGCGGCCGAACGAGGCGTCGTATGTGCTGGTGAGAACTTCAAACTCGCGCACGGCATCGACCGGAGGCGTCACGCCGATGGTGTTGAGCTTTGGATCCCCGTTATAGACGCCATCCAGTAGGAACGCGTTCGAATCTTCGCGCGAGCCATTCACGCTGAAAGCGAAATCCCCGCGGACCGAGCCCGCCGAGCCTTGAGCATTGGGCGCCGCGCCCGGCGCGAGGAGGCTGAGCTGCGAGAAATTGCGTCCGTCGAGGGGGAGCCCGGCGATGTGGCGGCCGTCAATCGCCGCGCCGACTGCCATGGAATCGGCGCGCAGCAGGGGGTGGGCGCCGCGGACAGTCACTTCGTCGCGTTGGTTCCCGTCGAGCAGCGGAATGTCGAGCCGGACTTCCTGATTGACTTCGAGAACCAGCGTCTGCGTGTGCTTCCGCCGCCCCGCCGCTTCCACTTCGACGCGGTAGGCGCCCGGCGGCAGCGCCGCAATGTTATAAATCCCTTCAGTGGTCGTGATTGCCGACCGGCGTTTGTTCGTCTCTTCCTGGGTAAGCGCGACCGTGACGCCTGGAAGCGGTTTCTTTGCGGAATCGGTAACGAGTCCGGCGATGACGCCCCGCAGGTTTTGGGCGTACACCGACGTCGCTGCTATCAGCATGACGGTAGGCAGCGTTAGATGTCTGACGTTCAAAATACCTCTCTGAAACTGTAGGATTCCTTTACTATAGCCGACGTAATATAACGACGAACGATCCGGGTCGAAGGTTAGCGCTCGACGGACCGCTCCGAGCGCCTTTGCATGCCGTTGTACGGGGGCGCGAGGAAGCGGAGTGCAGGAAGAAACGATTGGACTTATCGGCGTGGGCGCGATCGATTGAGGGTAGCGGAACTTGCCGGCGCCGGCTTCGATTCGAACCGGCTCGCATGCTGAAGGTCACACCGGTAACGTGGCCCCGGTGAGCCATATCCACGGCGGCGCTTCCATCAAATCAAGGCTCTGCCGCTTTGAATCCGTGAAATCGTCTTCGAAGTTCCGCTCGATAGCCTTCCACGGTCAGTCCTCGCGACGCGGCGACGGCCGCTAACTGCTCCTCGGCGAGCTCGACGGATTTCAAAAGCCGCGGACCGGCGGCCTGCGCAAACGAGGCGTCGGAACGGAAACCGAAATGAGTCATCGACGGAAGCGGCAGGCGGTAGTTGTCCGGGAGACCGACTTCAGTGAAAGGAAACGCCCCGCCCCAGTCGGTATGGTGTCCGACGCGGAAGTTGTGCGGATTCACGGAGACCTGGCCGTGAGTCACGCAATTCGCCGCGGGAATTTTGTGTTTCGACCGCAGCATCGCGGTCAACGTTCTTCCCGCCTGAAGCTGCGCCGAAGTAACGGCATCCGCCGCGGTTTCCGCCTCAAAGGCCACGCCCAGGAAGGTCTGATTCAAGCCCACATAGGAACGCCGCGGGTCGGCCCAGATAGACCATCCGGCGTGGTTCGCCGCGTCTCCTTCCTCCACCACGCGGTAGACGCGGCCGAAGCGGTCGATTACGAAATGGTACATCTTGTTCCGGCGGACATACGCGATCAGGTTGGTGCCGATTCTGGTCAGTTGCCTGTTACGTTCCTCATCGAACGGCGCCTGGTGACTCTCGGTGGTATGGAAAACAATGCCCGCCGGCCGTCCATCCAGACGCCGCTCCGGGTTCGATACGCGGTACCGGTTCTCGACTCGCAGCCCGTTACTGAAGAGGTCGGCGGCGGCGCTCGCGTCAACTAGCCAGACCTTCTCCGTGAAACTGTTCGATGCCGATGGAAGCGCAGTCCGGGGGTGCAAAGAGTCCAACTTAGCGGTCGCCGGTCCCATTTGCGCCGTAGGCGACAGGGCAAGCAGCAGGAATCCGCATGCGGTGGCGCAAGTGCGCAACCGGGGAGCTTTTCTTTTCGGACGCCCCAGGGCGCTCCGCAGGTACCTCAGTCGCCGCACCGGATCGCGAATGCGACGCGCTCGCCACTCCTCATATTCGTTCGTACTATATCAGTGTGGTTTTGAGGGGTAAGTTCTCACGGAAGTGCTGCTAAACAAAGCGTATGACTACTTCTTCTGTCCGGTTCGCACGATGATGTGCAGCGCCTGATCGCCGTCGTCCCTGGAAACGAATCGCACCGTAACCTTCGATCGCACCCGGAGATTGCCCTCCACGCGAGTCTCCGGAGTGATGCGAAACGTGCGCGTGGATGAAATCTTGCCTAGAACGGTCCGGCCCACCGTGAGCGTCTCCCCGGATAGCGCGGTTACATTGCCCGCGAAGAACTGATCCGTCGAGGTGGTTGAGGGAGGCGGCGTTTGGCTGGCCCCGCCCGCGAATCCGGCTCCCGCAAAGGCAAGAAGCGTTGCGGCGGCGGTCGCGGCTAGGAGGACGCGTGGCACACTCTTAGCATAATTCAAACTAATGGATTCGAAGCTGCGCCGCGAATTAAAGTTCGTTCATCACGGCGGGAGAGGAGGTCTCATGCTCCTCGGCAACCTCGGGCTGTGCGGGAAGAGTGACGACGAAGCGGCTGCCGCGGCCCGGCTCGCTCTCGACGTGCACGGCTCCCCCATGAGCTTTTGCGATCCATGCCACGAAACTCAGTCCGAGGCCCAATCCCTTCTCAGGTGACGGATCCTGGCCGGCCACGCGATAGAGCCGGTCGAAGACGAAGGGCTGGTGCTCAGGAGCGATGCCGCAGCCGGTATCGCGGAACTCGATCCGGACGGAATCCTTACGCCGTTCGAGCGAAACGTTAACTTCTCCGCCGGGGGGCGTGAACTTGACGGCATTCGAGAGCAGATTTGAAATGAGGCGCATAATCTGAATGCGATCCACCTCGACGGCACAGCTCGCCGGTAAATTGCGCAGAAGCCGCACTTGAGCGGCTTCGGCTGGAATCTGAAACTGGTCGGTGGCCTCCCGGAGGAGCTTGGCAAGATCCTCCCGGGTCTTCTGCAAGGTCACCTGTCCGGATTCGGCCTGGGAGAGCAGCAGCAGCGCTCGCACAATCTGGCCCAGCCGCTCCACGTCTTCGAGCGAGTTCACGATCGCCTCACGGTACTGCCCGGCGCTGCTCGCAGTGAACAGCGCCACCTCGAGCTGGCCGCGGATCGCCGTGATGGGCGTGCGAAGCTCGTGCGAGACGTCTGTTGAGAATTGACGGATCTGCTGGAACGAAAGCTCCAGCCGCTCAATCATCCGGTTGAAGGTCTCAACCAGGTAATCAAGTTCGTCCCCGGCCCGCCGTCCGGGAATTCGGAGGCTGAGATTCGACCCGGAAATTCTCGCCGCGGTGCGGGCAACGTCGGTTACCGGCGCCAGCGCCCGGCCGGCGAGGAACCACCCGAGGAAGCTGCCGCACACGATCAAAATCGGCGTGATCAGGACATAGAAGCGGGTGAACTCCTGGATGACGGCTTCGTTTTCGGCGAGCGGACGGCCGATGGCGACGAAATAGGGATCGCGGTGCCGCTCGTCGAAGTTCACACCCGCCCGCACCATATACGGCGTTCCCTGACGGTTCCGCCGCACGGACCAGGATGGCTGCCCGCCGCGCATTACGGCCTGGATCTCGGCCGCCGTATGGGAGTCGAGCGTCTTGTAGATGTCCGAGATTTCCATTACGCTGCCGGTCGAATCGGCCAGGAGATAGATGCGCCGGAGGCGTTCGACGGTGTAAGCCTCGTCCGGATCGTCGCGGTCGAAGAACCACACGGGACGCCCGCCCTCGATCCGCAGATAGGCCTTCATCGCGCCCCACTCCTGGTCGAGCACTTCGCGGATCTGCCGGCCGAGGATGCTGACGAGCGTTTGGCGGAAAAACACGCCGACGCCGGCGAGCAAAAGAGTGAAGAACAAGGCGTAGCTGAGAGTGAGGCGAAAGCGAAGTCCGCGGGAGAGGCGCAACAATGGAACGCGTACGCGCATGTCAGGCCTTCCGCGCCAACGCTTCCTCCGCCGGGGCTTCGATAAGGTAGCCAATGCCCCGGACGGTCTGAATCAATTTGGCCGGAAACCGGTCGTCGATCTTGCCCCGGAGGTGACGAATGTACACGTCGACGATATTCGTCAGCCCGTCGTAGTCCATGTCCCAGACGTGCTCGACGATCATCGTGCGGCTGAGCGGCCGGCCTTTGTTGCGGATCATGTACTCGAGGATTCCGAACTCCTTGGGGGCAAGCTCGATGTTCTCGCCGGCGCGGGTCACTTTTCGCCGCATACAGTCAACCACCAGGTCGCCTACCTGCAACCGTTCGGGGGCAGGCTGGCCCCTGCGAAAAAGGGCTCTCACCCGTGCAAGCAGCTCGACGAAAGCGAACGGTTTCACCAGGTAGTCGTCGGCGCCCTGCTCAAGGCCATGGACCCGGTCGTCCACTGCGCCCCGGGCGCTCAGGATCAGAACCGGCGGGCTGGCTTTGCGGTTACGAATTTTCTCGAGCACGGCGAGGCCATCCATGTCGGGCAGCATCAAGTCGAGAATTACCAGATCATAGTTGGCCGCGGCGGCGAATTCGATGGCGCGGCGTCCGTCGGGAGCGGCATCGACCGCGTAGCCGGCTCCTTCGAGACCGCGGCAAAGAAAATCGGCGATTCGCTTCTCGTCTTCAACCACGAGTATTCGCATCTGGTACCAGCTTATTACAGTATGCCGAGATCGGCGTCGCGTGGCGGCGTAAACCAGGTATGTTCGAGACCGGCTATGCGGCGCCGGATGATGTCGTCGGAATAGACGACTTTTCTCCGGCAATCTGCCGGTGTTGGAACTTTCCAGTACCGGACGAAGGGACAGCTCGCCTAGCCGCCCTCCTGCGGCGCGCAGACCGGGACCCTTGGGCCGCTTCCGATTAGTTTACGACACCGAGAAACAACAATCCACCTCGTACCCGCCGCCCGGCGCACCGGGCCGAAACGAAGCCGTCTGACGTTTTTTTAGGATGCTCACCTCGCTATGAATGAGTTCCACTTTACGACCGGAAAAACAGCCATTGGCGGTTAAACCGGAAGCAATCCCTTTGGGTGTTAGCTTCTTGCCGCCCATACGAATGACGACGTGCGAACGTAGCTAAAACCTGACCGAGCACGCGCCAGAGATCCCCGATCAAGCGCCAGTATGAATCCGGGTTGTCATGTCGGTCGTCTTTTGAGATCGTTCGGTATGTGGGATTCGGCGCGCCGCCCAGGAACCACAATCGTAGCCACTGGTCTTCTTCAAAGTTGGTCGTATCTAGATACGGCGGGGACGTGACAACCAGCTTCGGAGCCTTATCCCTTCCTTTTAGATGAATGGGAAGATTCCGGAAGTCGGATTCGAATGTGACTCCCTTCATGGCCGGAGGATCACTCTCATACCGGAAGGACAGATGCTTGCGAAGCAACTCGAAAACATCACGTTCCGGCGCCTCAAAACCCCGCTCGATCCAGAACCGCACGGAATATTCAGGCTTGGTGCTGATTGTGCGGGGCATCTGATTGCTGAGGTAGGAAGGCGATTTGTTGCTCTCCCCATGAAGACTACCGAGTACCAGCCCGGCAAGCATACAATCGACTTCCGACCTGCGCCAGCCAAGGTTTTTTCGTAGGAACAGAAGTTGCCTCAATGTACGAGGCGCATAGGCATAAGCAAAAAACCGAGGCAGAGTAGCCGCTTCGGCGTTCCACTGCTTCGCGACGAAACGGTTTTCAAGAAACGTAATGCGCTGCCTTAAAGCCGATTCATTTGGAGCGCTCGTCTTCGCCCGCGTTAAGCAGAATGCGACAGGGTTGATGTCGTTGCCGATCGCTTCCCGTCCACTTAGGAGAGCCTGAAAAGGTGTCGTTCCTCGCCCTGAAAATGGGTCCAGTACCACATCGCCTGGTTTTGAGAGCTTCTCAATCCATTGCTCCGCGAAACTCTCAGGGAACATCGCGAAGTATGGGCATAGGGAATGGAAGCGGTGTCTCATTGGCGCTTCTCGACGTGGTCAACCCATTTCTTAATGTCCTCCGCCAGACCTCCCTGGGGAGTGGGAACCAACCAAGCGATGCGGCACCGGTCAAACAATGCTCCGGCATAGTGCGCAGCCATCAACCACTTGTCTTCAGCGGGCCTGTGCGGAATGAAAAGCGACGAAAATGGATCGACTCCCGCGGAATCCCTCATCCAGATCTCACACCATTTCTTCGGCTGTAGCTCGAAGGCTTTAGCGGTCCAATCGTCCCCGGTTGCGCATTGCCCAAATCCGATTAGTTTACCTCTACGCCCATCAGGGAAAGACCGCCATGCAACCAGATCGAGCTTGGCGTCTTTCTGGTCTTTCTCGGGCGTATGGCCGGACGCTCCCTTCCCCTCTCCAAGACGTTGGCATAGATCGTTTACGGCGTCTGGAAAGTGCTTCGCGAGGACGCGTCTCGGAAACCCGAACACCGCTCGATCCAGGCCTGTCGTCACTCCGCCCAGGTATTCGTGCAAGGCCAGCGAACAGAGGTCTTCAAAAAGCCTCTCCGGATAAAAGCCTTGCGGACCGGCATCTTTTCCAAACAGAGAGAGCAGAAGCAAAAACCGGTATGTGAGATCGTTGGCGTTGCCAATGTAAGCGATGCCCTCATGCGTCATTTCATATTGGTAGAACCCCTTTTTGCCTCCGCAGGCACTTCTCCGCGAGTTCAGTTCCCGGTCTACTTCATTGATGAGATCTTCAAGGAGATCATCCGGATCTTGATCCTGCTCTGTTTCAAGCGCGTCATCCGAGCCCGCTTGAGTCAGATTGCCCTGGTAGCTGGTCCAGGAAACGAACGACGCCGTCTCCCTGAGAGCGATCCATTCCAGCCAGTCCGCCTGCGCTTCCGGCGCATCACCAATATTGGGAAGTTCCACCGTCTTCATTCGTCATCATCCATTGTTTGGCGGCGCATCGTGCTGGCGAGGGTTTTTGCGAGCTTCTCGATATTCGTAGCCGTCTCCAGAAGTTCCCGCTCACCGGCATAACCGGTGGCCACGAAGCGAGAGGCGTTCCGCAGCTCTGCTTCAGCCTTGCTGATCGCGTCCTGAAAAAGACGGGGGTCGCCTCTCGCGGCTTCCAGCGCCACGGCTAGCGGCTGACCGGAACGAAGGAACTGCAAGCCGCGAGGACTCTCCAGCACCTCAGCCATTTCGCGCAGATGCGGATTTTGGCTGCGGACCTTGGGTTCCACGTCCTCCTCTTTGCTCCCGTAGAGCCACAACATAAGCTCGCCAAGTTTTTGCCGATTCCTCTTCGGCACCAACTGGCCTTTCAAGGGCTGATCCTGCGTGACGCCGAGAAATTCCTGAACACTCTTGTAAGTGAGCGCGGTCCACAGGTGCGAAAAGGCGAATTTGGGTTTCGTCCGGTTTTCCGGATCGAAGAGGCCGTCATCCATAGACTGTTTAAGAACCAGGTAGCCGCGATACATACGCACTACCGTATCGTTGCGATCTCCGAGAGTGGATGCTATTTGGTCTAACGGTACGTGAAAACTGGTGTGGACCCGGTGGATGTATTGGGCCTTCGCGATCGAGTCCCAAGGCTGCGGCCCATTAAGGTGCTTGAATCCGATATACTCCCAGATTTCCGCCCGTGGCCGGATTATCACGGGCAGTTGCTTAAGACTCTCAGTGACCTTGGGTGAAGGATTCCAGTCAGCTTTGATGTTCAGGCGGGTCCGGGTTTCCGGTTCCAGCAGCAGCCTTACGGCTGCAAGCCGGCGGTTACCTTCAATGACCACAAGCTTGTCAGCTTCCCTGCTAACGAAGAGCTCCTCGTGACGCCAGTACCCACTTGCCAGCATCGAATCGACCAGCTCAGAAACCGCCTTATTCTTCCAAAGCCACAGCAGAATGCGGTCCTGTTCCTTGATCGTAAGTTTTAGTTCGGCAAGACGTGGGTTGTCGGGATCGAGGAGCAGGTTTCCATACGGTTCCAGTTGAACGTTGGGTAGCGCCCCGAGAGATTTAGTCGCCATCTTTTACTCTGGCCGCGCCGCGCGTCTGTTCTTGGGGGAGCTGTCCATCCCCGGATACTTGACAATGGCGTCTCGCACGACCCAAGCGACCGATACGCGCTTCTCGTGAGAAACCTTTTGGATTTGGCTGTAGGGTTCGGGACCAAACGTTATCGACGCGCGAACGCTTGAAGCCTTCTTTGAATATTTGAAAGCCATGCTCACCGTATCATCGCATTACACCACACTGGTGATGCCGCGCGTCGGGAATTCGCCTGGATGGTCTCGCCGAGTTGCTGGGCGCGCCAACTCAAGCTCGTAGGCGTCCTGTCGTCCGCGCCGTGCTCAAGTCCGTGGACAACGATCATCCACCGCTCCGCGTGCCGGCTGCTTCCAGGCATTTCTCAAACGCCCCGTAGGGAGGAGGGAGCAGGGGCTACGGACCGAAAAAACCCCTTGGCGCGCACGTGCGCCAAGGGGTTTCGTAAATACGGCCAGACTCGATACTCTACTGTTCGCGGCGCTTGAGCGTCGGGCGTTCGTCCTGGTCGGGCTTGGCTTTCTTGTCGTCGCCGTTCTCGTCGTCGATCGGGGCGGTGCCTCCGCCTGGCGCTCTCCGCAAGCGTGGACGGTTGAGATCTTTCTCTTCCGGTTTGCGGCGGTTATGCAGCGCCGAGAGGCGAGCCTTTACGTCGTTAAATTCCGAAGTGTTGACCACATATTCCGGCTTCGCTTCGAGGATCTCCTGAATATTCTTCTGGGCTGCCTTGATGCGGTCGTCCGTCATCGGGTGACTGGCAAAAACCTTCGAAATCGTCCCTGGCTTTCGTTTCTCAAGCGATTGGAGTTTTTCGAAAAAGTCCACGAAAGAAGTGGGGTCGTAACCGGCCTTATACATGTACTGCAGGCCCAGAAAATCCGCTTCCGTCTCGAAACCGCGCGAGAAGGTCAGGAATCCCAGCGGGATCGCGAGACCCGCTCCCTGCCGGATTGCGTACCCTGTCCATCCGCCCATGAAGATGAGGGGGATGCTCGCGTAGTTGATGATCTGGCCGCGCGTGGCTTGCCTCGTCGAGTGGCGAGCCGCGACGTGCGCGATCTCATGCGCCATCACGCCCGCAAGCTCGGACTCGGACTCGGCCTTCAGCATCAGACCCGAATTGACGAAGAAAAAGCCGCCGGGCAGGGCGAACGCGTTCACTTCCTCGGCATCCACCACCTTAATAGTGAAGGGAACTTTCGCGTCGGAATTGCGCACCAGGTTCTGGCCGACGCGATTCACGTACTCCGCGACGATCGGGTCGTCCACAATCTTGGCTTGACGCTCCACCTCCTGCGCCAACGACTTCCCAAGCGCGATTTCCTTTTCGAGCGAGTAGAAATTTACACCCTTGCCAACGTCCCGATTTCCAATCTCTTCGGGGTCCTTCTTCTTGTCCTTGGCTGCGAGCGAGCCGAGGACGACCATCAGAGCGAGCGCGATGCGGGCGATCCTGATCATCAACATACTCCTGTCCCTAGTATATACCCCTTCGTCAAGGCCTTTGGGCGTTCCCATGTAAATTAACGTATATTCTAGACGATGGGTTACGACAATCTTTGGCAAGAATGGCGGCATGCCTTCCCGGTGACGGAGAGCCTCGTCTATCTGAACCACGCCGGAGTGGCGCCGCTTTGCCGGCCGGCGGCCGACGCGATGAAGCAACTGGCCGACGACGCGCTAAACTTCGGGAGCCTCCATTACGACCGGTGGCTCGCCTCCTACGAGGGCGTTAGGAAGGCGGCTGCGCGGCTGATCGGTTCCACACCCGGTGAGATCGCGATTGTGAAGAATACGTCCGAAGGCATCGCGACGATTGCCATGGGGCTCGCCTGGAAGCCCGGCGATAAAATTGTCGTATTCCATGAGGAATTTCCCTCTAACTATTTGCCCTGGAAGAAGATCGAGGAGAAGGGAGTTCTTCTCGAATGGCTCTCCTGCTCGGCGTCTCTCGATGAAATCGACCGCGCCTGCGAAGGCGCCAGACTGCTGACCATCAGCTTCGTTCAGTATCTGGGAGGGTACCGGGCGGATCTGAACGGCATTGGAGAAATCTGCCACCGCCGCGGCTGCCTGTTCCTGGTTGACGCCATCCAGGGCTTGGGCGCATTTCCGCTCGATGTGGAGAAGGCGCACATCGACGCGCTGGCCGCCGATGGCCACAAGTGGCTGCTTGGACCCGAGGGGTGCGGTATCCTTTACGTCCGCCAGAGCGTTCAGGACTCCGTCGAGCCGGCCGAGTTCGGCTGGACGAACGTGGCGAAGTACAACGACTATGCGTCGCGCGACCTGACATTGCGTCCGGATGCCGGCCGCTATGAGTGCGGCACGCTGAATACGATCGGCTGCTACGGTCTGCGGGCGGCAATCGAGTTTGTCACGGAAGTCGGCACGGAAGCGATCGGTAAGGCGGTACAGGCGCTCGGCGACCGTCTGGCGGAGGGCGCCGCCGCGCGCGGCTATGAAGTGCTCGCAACCCGCACTCCCGCGACCGGCGCAGGCATCGTGGCATTCCGAAAGCCTGGAACGGAGAGCACGGACATCGTGCGCCGGTTAAAGGGGCTGGGAATCATCGTGGCTCCGCGGCAGGGCTGGGTGAGAGCCGCGCCGCACTTCTATATCAGTCCCGCTGAGATTGACCGCACGCTCGAATCGCTGTAACGCCGATCGCGCAGCGCGTGCCGTCAGCTCATCGCGGCAGGCGGCAAACGACGATCGCCTGACCCAGCTTCACAACACACGGCAGCAGTTATTTTTTGACCGACTCCACGCCAAAAACGCCATCAGCCTCGCCCGTTTGCCAGCCGGTCTCTCTGATATACTCAACTCAGATGGATCGCTACACGCCGCCTCTGCCGCCGCCCCGGCCGCCCCACCTTCCGCAACAACACAAATGAAAGAAAGCGTCGAAATCAGCCGCGGTATTGAAAGCCTGTTCGGAACGCGCGACGAGAATATCCGTCTTTTCGAATCCGGCCTGGGCGTCAGTACGCATCTGTCCAACACGGCCCTTGAGATCGAGGGCGATCTCGCCAACGTCAACCGCGCCCGCGACATCCTTGAAGAGTACGCGGCGCTCGTTCGCGAGGGCCACGTCTTTGCCAACGGCGATCTCTACAGCTATCTTCGCGTCGTCACCGAAGACCCCGCCGTCACTCTTCGCGGACTTGTCTCAAGCGGCCGCCAGCGCAACTTCGGCAAAAAAACCCTCACCCCGAAAACGACCAATCAGCGCCGCTATCTCGAAGCGATCGAACGGAACGACCTCGTATTCGGCGTCGGACCAGCCGGCACCGGCAAGACTTACCTCGCCGTTGCCATGGCGATCTCGGCGCTCCTCAATAAAAAGGTTTCGCGTATCATTCTCACCCGCCCGGCGGTCGAGGCCGGTGAGCGCCTGGGCTTTCTCCCCGGCACGCTGCAAGAGAAGATCGATCCCTACCTCCGCCCTCTCTACGACGCGCTGCACGACATGCTGGAAGCCGAGAAAGTCGAGAAACTCCTCGAGCGGAACTCCATCGAAGTCGCGCCGCTCGCCTTCATGCGCGGCCGCACCTTAAACGACAGTTTCATCATCCTCGACGAGGCTCAGAACAGCACCCCGGAGCAGATGAAAATGGTGCTCACCCGCCAGGGATTCAATTCGAAGATGGTGGTCAACGGCGACAGCACGCAGGTCGATCTGCCCGGAAGCCGCCGCAGCGGACTCCTCGAGGCCCTGGACGTCCTGAGGGGCGTCGAGGGCATCAGCTTCGTGCACTTCGACGAGCGCGACGTCGTCCGCCATAACCTGGTTCAGCGCATCGTGAAAGCCTACGAAAAGTACAACGAAGTCAACGGAGCGGGCCGCCAATTGACGCTGAAGCTTGCCGAGCCCCAGCCAGGCCCGGATAGCGCCCCCACCGTCTGACCGCGACAATGGACACGCAAGTCTTATTTCGGCGCGCGCGCATCCCGTTTTCCATGCGCCGGGAGCTCAAGTCTTTCGCGGCGGCGCTCACCTCGGACGTTGCCGGCGGAAAGGCGTTTCGCTGTCTGATCTCGGACGACCGCGAGCTTCGCCGCCTGAACCGCCTCTTTCTCGCGAAGGACTATCCAACCGACGTCCTGTCGTTCCCCGGAGACGGCGAGTTCGGCGAAATCGCCGTCTCGGCCGGCCGCGCGGCCGATCAAGCCCGTGAATTCGGACACTCGCTCGAATCCGAGATCCAGGTGCTGATGCTGCACGGGGTGCTCCACCTCATGGGCATGGATCATGAAACCGACCGCGGCCGGATGGCGCGCTCCGAAGCCCGCTGGCGCGCGAAGCTCGGTCTTCCGGCCGGCGTCATCGAGAGAGCGAAGCGGTCATGATCCCAGCCCTGTTCGCGGTCTCCGTGCTGCTCGCCCTGATGCTGGCGCTGGTGAGTTTCGTACAGTTACTATACTTTGAAAGCCTGCGGCTGCGCACGCGCGACTTGCCGGCGCTCGAGTTCTTCAAGGACACTCTCGAAGACCGCCTGTCCTTTGAAACGGAACGCGGCGCACTGACCTTCTCCCTGATCAAGCACTCATTGCTGGTCTTGATCGGATCGAACGTGGTTCTCGGGATCACGCACCGCACGTCGAATTACGGATTGGCGGTGCTTGAGTCGGCGGCGGCGTCGCTCGCCGCGATGGTGCTCTTCGCCTACGTCCTGCCGCAGTTTCTCTACCGGCGGGCGGGCGCGCGATGGGTTCTGCCATTTGTTCCGCTTCTCAGCGTTTTGGCATTTCTGATGTCGCCCGTTGTGGCGGTGCTGAGGTTCTTCGAGTCGCTGGTCGACCTGGCTCACGAGTCGAACGGCGCCGTCGAGCCGCCAACGCCGGCGGAGAACATCGACGCTCTCATCGATGCCGGAACCGAGGAGGGCTTGATTGAAGAGGACGACCGCAAACTGATTCAATCCGTGGTTGAGTTCGGCGACAAGCAGGTGCGCGAGATCATGACTCCGCGGCCCGGTATTGTCGCAATCGCCGCCGGCCGCTCCGTTGACGATCTGCGACAGCTCGTCATCGACGAGCAGTACTCCCGCATTCCCGTATTCGAAAACTCCATTGACGACATAGTCGGATTCGTCCACGTGCGCGACGTGTTCGAGCTCGATGAAGACGCCCGGGGCGGCCTTGAAGTGCGCAGCCTCATGCGTCCGATCCGCTTCGTCCCCGAGACCAAGCCCGTCGACGATCTGATGCGCGAGATGCAACAGGACGGCACGCACATGGTGGTGGTGGTCGACGAGTACGGAAACACGGCGGGAATCGCCACGATGGAGGACATCATGGAAGTGATCGTCGGCGAGATCCGCGACGAGCACGAACCGGGGTCCGACGTGACCGAGGAAGAGGGCGGAGCCTATGTCGTTTCGGGAAGCTTCGAAATCGACCGCCTTGACGACATGGTCGGATTCCGTCCGCAGGAGGCGACTGAGTCCACCACCATCGGCGGACTCCTTTCCGAGTGGCTCGGCAGGGTGCCTGCCCCGGGTGAATTCGTGGAGCGCGGCGGAGTGCGCGTCGAGGTCATCGCCAGCAGCGAGCTCAGGGTTGAGAAAGTCCGTATTCGAAAATCCGAGGAGGCGGCTCCTTGAGCGGCGTCAGGCACGTCTCGGGTTTCGTTTCCCTGATCGGACGCCCCAACGCGGGGAAGTCCACATTGTTGAATGCGCTGATCGGCGCGAAGATCGCCATTGTCGCCAATAAGCCGCAGACCACCAGAACCACCGTCCAGGGCGTCCTTACCGAGCCTCGCGCGCAGGTTATCTTCCTCGACACGCCGGGCATCCACAAAGCCGATTCGATCATGAATCGCCGCATGATGCACGAAGTTCGCGGCGCACTAGACGGCCGCGACTTGCTGCTGTTTCTGGCGGATGCGTCGGAAAGCTTCACCGAAATCGACCGGCAGGCCGTGGACGTGCTCAAGCACGTCGAGGCGCCGGTGCTTCTGGTGCTGAACAAGATCGATCTGCTGGGCGACAAGTCCGCCCTTCTTCCGCTGATCGACCGGTACCGCGAAGCTCGCGATTTCGCCGCCTGCGTCCCCGTCTCCGCCCTCAAGACCGACGGTCTCAAGACTCTCAAGAGCGAGATCCTTCAGCGCATGCCCGAGGGCCCTCAATATTTTCCGGAAGACCAGATTACCGATCAGCCCTCGCGCTTCCTCGCCGCTGAATTGATACGCGAGAAGATCATCCATATCACGCGTCAGGAAGTGCCGCACTCGGTCGCCGTGATGATCGAGCTGTGGGAGGAGAAGAAGCGTCTCACGAGGATCGCCGCCACAATTTACGTGGAGCGGGAAGGCCAGAAAGCCATCGTCATCGGATCGAAAGGCGCGGCTCTCAAGCAGGTCGGCACCCTGGCGCGCCTCGAAATGGAGAAGCTCTTCGGCGTCAAGATCTTCCTCGAAATGCGCGTGAAAGTTCAGCCGGACTGGCGCGAGAAGACGAACTTTCTCAATGCGCTCGACTGGCGTACAATGGCGGGAACGGATGAATCCAAAACTTAAACTTATCGTATCCTCTCTTCTGGCGGTATTCCTGTTGACGGGCGTTTGTTTCGCCAAGGGGAAAGTGCTTTCCGACGATGAGATCTTCGACCAGGTCCGCCGCGATCTTGCGGGCGACCCGCTGGTGAAAGGCGGCGCCCTCATCGTCGAGGTGAAGGACGGCGTCGTGACCTTGAAAGGCACGGTCGAAGAACAGAAGGCCAAAGCGAGAGCCGAGAAGTTGGTGAAGAAACTGCGCGGCGTCAAGAGCGTGGTGAACGAGCTGGTTACCAAGAAGTAGCCATGCGCGCGCCGGTTTTGCTTGTTTTCGTCCTCGGATCGCTCCAAGCCCAAACCTTCGCCGACGTCAAGATAGAGAAAGTCTCCGGCGGCCATCGCTTCACCGAAGGGCCGGTTTGGTCCCGCGACGGATATCTCCTGTTCAGCGACGTGCCGAACAACCTTCTCATGAAGATGACGCCCGGAGAGGGGACCGCCGCCACGCGCGAGAATTCGAATGGCGCGAACGGCAACGCGTTCGACAAGGAAGGCCGCCTCTACACGTGTGAGAGCCGCACCCGCCGCGTCATCCGCTTCGACAAGAAAGGAAACGTGGAAGTTCTGGCGGAGAAATGGGAGGGCAAACGCCTCAACGCGCCAAACGACATCGTGGTTCGCCGCGACGGCCAGGTTTACTTCACCGACCCCGCCTTCGGCAATCAGGGGGACACTCGCGAACTCGATTTCTACGGCGTCTATCACATCACGCCAAAGAGCGAACTGAAGCTCGTGGCGAAACCGAAGGGCAGACCCAACGGAATCGCGTTGTCTCCCAACGGCCGCATTCTCTATGTTGCGAATTCCGACGAGAGGAGCATCCTCGCCTACGATCTGGACCGCAACGGCGAGGCTTCGAACGAACGTATTGCAATCAAGGGAATCGAAGGCGTTCCCGATGGCCTTCGCGTCGACGAGAAAGGCAATCTTTATGTCGCGGCGAAAGGCCTTGCCGTCTTTTCGGCGCAAGGAAAACCGATTCACACGCTCGATCTCGCCGAGACGCCCGCCAACTGCGCCTTCGGCGACCCCGACCTGCAGACGCTCTATATCACGGCGAGGACCTCCGTGTACCGCGTGCGGCTCGACGTGAAAGGCTCGGTGCAGTATTAGCGACGACCGGCGGTACCCGGCGAGGCCGATTCTGGGACTCGGCGCGATCATCATCGACTCCGGACGCGTGCTTCTCGTCGAACGCGGGAAGGAGCCGCTGAAGGGCTACTGGTCCCTGCCGGGCGGCGCGCTTGAGGCGGGCGAACTGCTCGAAGACGGCATCCGCCGCGAGGTTCGCGAGGAGACCGGCCTCGAAGTCGAGCTTCTCGGAGTCGTCGAGATTTTCGAGCGTGTGACTCGCGATGCGGAGGGCGGAGCGGCCTATCATTTTGTTCTGATCGATTACCTCTGCCGCGTTGCCGGCGGCACGCTCGCGGCGGGCGACGACGCAAGCCGCGCCGAATGGGTGCGGCGCGAAGATCTGCGAAACTACCTTATTACGGAAGGAACGCAGCCGGTGATCGAAAGAGCCTTCGAGGAACGAGGCATCTGGTGGAAATAGAACTTAGGACCTGGAATGAAACAACCATTGCAATCGGCAGCCGGTGGTGGTGGGGCAGGCGATCGTCTTTCGTCGCCTGCCTTCTGCCGCGCCGGTAGCAGGCCACAAACGACGATGGCCTGCCCCACGGCTAGCACAGATCTATCGGCGGATTTGGAACGGTTATTTCCTGATGATCGCTTAGTATTTCCTGATGAGCACTTAGTGAAGGGGAACGCTTCGGACGCAACGGCGCATTTGTCCTTTCGGCGAGCGGCGCTTGCGCCCGCGATCGAAAGAGCCTTCGACCAGAGAGGCGTCCGGTGGCAATAAGCCTGGTGGAAATGAAAGCGTCGAGCGCAGCCGCGCTCGAGTTCGACGCCCTGAAACAGTTGCTTTCCGCCTACGTGCCAACGCCCCTTGGACGCGCCGAGCTCGACCGGATCGAGCCCCGCGCCGACCGCGAGTTTCTTGTGGCCGCGCACGCCGAATGCGCCGAGGGCA
This sequence comes from Candidatus Sulfopaludibacter sp. SbA3, assembly GCA_945893365.1. Classification (GTDB taxonomy): domain Bacteria; phylum Acidobacteriota; class Terriglobia; order Bryobacterales; family Bryobacteraceae; genus SYKU01. The sequence continues at coordinate 28,142 of CAMDED010000062.1, forward strand.
TCCGGTACCAGCGTTCGAGCAGCCCCCGCATCCACTTTCCCGCCGCGCCCGATCTCAGCGTCACCGCGCAGAAGCTGCGTATCGAAGGCGCAAGTCTCGAACCGCGAGAGATCTTCGACCTCCTCGCGCTGCTCGACCGCGCGGCCGAAGCGAAATCCACGCTCACCTCGGTCGAGGACCGCTTTCCCCTCCTCGCGGCGCGCGCCCGGTCGATTGGCGATTTCCGTCCGCTCATTCGCGAGCTGCAGGGCAAGATTCTCCCCGACGGCAGCGTAGCCGACAATGCGAGCGTGGCGCTCGCGCGCATTCGCCGAGACATTGAGAAGCAGAAAAAGGCTATCCACGCATCCCTCGAACGCTTCCTCAAAGCCCATCAGGAAGAGGGCGTCCTGCAGGAGGAATTCGTCGCCATCCGCAACGACCGCTTCGTCGTTCCCGTAATTTCCGGGCAGCGCCGGAAGCTCGATGGCGTCATCCACGGTGCGAGCTCAAGCGGCCATACGCTTTTCGTCGAACCGCTCGAAACCATCGAGCTGAATAACGACCTGGTTCGTCTCACGGAGGAGGAGCTTCGCGAGGTTCACCGCATTCTTCGCGAGCTCACCGCGAAGCTGCGCGGTTACGCCCCCGCTATCCAGATCGCGCTTGCCACTATGGGCGCGCTTGAGATGATTTTCGCCAAGGCTCGCTTCGCGGTGGACTACGATTGCGCGACGCCTGCGTTCAGTCCGGAAGCCTCGCCCCGGCTGCGCTTCAAGGATGCGCGCCATCCCCTGCTTCAGGCCGTCCTCAGCCGCCAGCGAAAGACGGTGGTTCCGGTGACCGTGGAACTCGATTCGGCGCAGCGCACGCTGCTCATCAGCGGCCCGAATACCGGGGGCAAAACGGTTACGCTGAAGACTGTGGGGCTGTTGACGCTGATGGCGCAGGCCGGCCTTCCGGTTCCCTGCTCCGACGCCGAGCTGCCCGTCTTCGACCGTGTGCTCGCCGATATCGGCGACAACCAGTCCATCCAGGAAAGTCTAAGCACGTTCTCCGCGCATATCTCTCACATTCGCGACATGCTGAACGACGTGACTTCCGATTCCCTGGTGCTGCTCGACGAGTTGGGCGCGGCGACGGACCCGGAGGAAGGCGGCGCGCTCGGCGTCGCGGTAATCGACCGCTTCCGTCAAGTGGGCGCGTTCACGCTCGCCTCGACGCATCTCCTGGCACTCAAGATCTACGGGGCGAACACTCCCTCGGTGCGCAACGGGTCGATGGGTTTCGACGAAGCGACGCTCGAACCGACATATCATCTGCTCCTCGGCCTTCCGGGAAAATCGGCGGGACTCGACATCGCGTCCCGCCTGGGGATGCCGCCCGCGATTATCGATCGGGCGCGGGCTTCGCTCAGCGACCGCGAGCGCGACCTGAGCCGGCTGATCGACGAGCTGCACCGGCGCATAGACGAGATCGCCGCGCTGGAGAATTCCCTCAAAGAGCAGAAGACCGCCGCCGCGGCTCTCGCCCGGGAATTCGCGGCCGAATCGGCCCGGAGCGAAGCGGCCAAGATGAAGGAGCTCGACCGCCGTTGTGACGAGGCGATACGGCGCTTCGAGGCGCAGGCGGCTGAATCCATCGGCCGCATCAAGGCGCCGGAGCAGGCCGCCCGCGTGATCTCGAAGGTGAAGCGCGAGCTACAGGAGCAGTTCGAAGCGGCCATCCATCCGGCGAGCCCGCCCGCCGCGGACCGTCCGAAGATCGAAGAGGGCACGCGCGTGCGGTTGAAGGGCGTGCGCGAGCCTGCGCGCGTGCGGCGCGTTCTGAGCGGCGGACGGCTCGAAGTGGAAGCGGGATTTCTCAAAATGCAGATTTCCGCCGATGAGGTGCTCGAAGTCCTGCCGGAGACGGCGGCGGCGGCAAAGCTGCCGAAGAACGTCTCGTTCCGCCCCGCTCCCCAGCTCAATCCGCTGACGCAGGAGATCAACCTCATCGGCGAGCGGGCGGAAGAGGCCTGCGACCGCGTCGAGAAGTTCCTGGACGATGCCGTGATGGCGACGGCTTCCCGCGTGCGTATCGTTCACGGCCACGGCATGGGCATTCTCAAGAGGGCGATCCACGAGCTGCTTGCCAAGAGCCCGCACGTGGAGAAATACTACGCGGCGGGCCAGAACGAAGGCGGCGGCGGCGCGACGATTGTGGAATTGAAGGAGTAGGGAACATGGTTCATCTGGGAAACCACTTGAAGATGACGCTTGATCGCGGCCTTCGCGGGCGGGCGCGGGAGTTTTACCAGGGCTTGCTCGAATGCAAAGTTCTCGAGAGCCCAGTGCCCGATCTTGACTTGTATGAATTCGCCGATGGGGTTGTTTTAGGTCTGTTCGTTGTGGATGAACCGGAAGCCGTTCTGCCGGAAACCGATCACCTGAAGGCGACGTGGCTTGAGATCAAGGTTGACGATCCGGGGGCATGGAAGGCGAAACTGCAGGCCTTCGGAGTGCGGGAGGTGGCGTTCCCCGATCCTTCACGCTTCTTTTTCCATGCGCCCGGCGGCCAGGTCTTCAGGCTCGCCCCGATCGATGGCGGGCTTTAGAGTCTCGCGTCAAATCCCGCGAAATCCGCGAACAAACGAGCGATTTGGTGGACCTCATCGGCAATACGATCGGCTTCGGTGCGGAGATTTGCATCGCGAGGGATGTTCCAAATCTGGCGCACCACGATGCTATCCACCAGATCATCGGCAACCTTGAAGTGCCATAGGTACGCCGTGTTTCCCCGTGCGATCGAGGATTCCTGCGACGGGGCGGCTCGATCCGCGATCGCCCTTTTCGTGAGTTTTCCGGATTGATCGTAATGAAAGGCAAGGCTATCGCGAATGTTTCCCGCCAGTTGCTTGAACCGGCGCCGTTTTGCCCCGCCCGGCACATATTGCAGAACATCCTGGAAAGACGCTTGCGTTCGCGGGTCGCACTGACCCACAAGGGTTAAGAGCGCGTGGTCCTTTTGGATCTTCTCGATAACCTTGAGGCCTTCGTTCAGGTGGCCTATCTGAATCCGAACGAAGTATCCGCAGGCTCCCGCTTGCCTCGATATTCGCCACCGTCGTTCTTCCTTCTTCCAATAACCGAGGGCTTGGTTGGCGACGGTAAGATCATTGAACGCCATCATCAGCTTGACGACCGTGACAGCGCTCTGCCCGCGGGTCTTCAGGGTTTGAAAGTTCAGATATCTCGTGCTGGTGAGTTCAACGCTGATTGCGTTGAGGAAGCAAGGTTCGTCCCGAATATCGGCCGAATATCGAGATGAGGCAGCCAGGAGAGATAGCACCGTCAAAAGGCGCGCCGTTTGACAACGGCGGTCGCGACAAGATGCGTAGTTGCGGGAAGTGCGACGGCGCCCTCAAGCGCGACGAGGGCGACAGGCAAAGGAAGGATTGCTCACCCAAGCGAAAAAAGGGGGCGCATGAGCCCGGATAGCCCACCTCCCGGAAGCTTGGGCCAACCGAAATCTGTGCACACTACTCCGCCATTCGGCAGTGGGCCGGTCTTGGCAGCCACGCCGATTGTGCCTCACGCCAAGGAGAGACAAACGCTCTCTTCCGACGAGCAGGTTTCGCTCGCAACTTGTCATTTCGCGCAGCCTCGAGGCGGATCCGCCGCCTCGAACCGCGGTTATGCCGTTCTACTACCCGAGCATCCGGACGCCCATGTACAGGCCTCCGAAAACTACAACCGAGGCAACCAGAACTCCGACCCACAATATCACTCTTTGAGTGTTGTTGGTCGTTTCCTTGTCGTCTTTCTTCATCTGATCCGCGAGGCTGTCAAACATGGAACCTCCTTAAGAAGCCCGGCATAAAAGCCCTATTATTAATGGCAAAAAGCACCCTGGAAATGACCAGAAGATCCTCTTAAGCACATGTTAACTCCATTCCGCCGGAATAGAGCAACTATTTTTTAAAAACGACTACTTTAGCTTTAGCTTTGGAGCGCCGTGACTACCGCTACGTTGAAGATGTCGTCGGCGGAACATCCGCGCGAGAGATCGTTCAACGGCTTTGCCAGCCCCTGAAGCATCGGCCCGATTCCCACCGCTCCGCCGAGACGTTCCACCAGCTTGTATCCGATGTTCGCCGCCGCCAAATTCGGAAAGATCAGCGTATTGGCGCGGCCGGCGACAGGGGACCCCGGCGCTTTCGAGGCTCCCACGGATGGCGCGAGGGCCGCGTCCGCCTGCAGTTCGCCGTCCACCTTCAACTCCGGGGCCCGCACGCGCACGATGCGCAGCGCTTCCTTGATCTTGTCCACTTGAGGGTGCTTGCCGCTTCCCTTCGTCGAAAACGAGAGCAGCGCCACCAGCGGCTCCGTATTCAGGAGCACGCGGGTGCTCTCCGCGGTCGCAATGGCGATTTCGGCAAGTTCAACCGGAGAAGGGTCGATCACGACGGCGCAGTCGGCAAACGACAGCAGCCCGTTGTGCCCAAAACCGCGGTCGCGCACTGCCAGCACAAACACGCTTGAAACCAGCTTCATCCCGGCTCGCGGCCCGACCGCGTGCAGCGCCGCGCGGACCGTTTCCGCCGTCGTGTTCACCGCTCCGCCGACGGCGCCATCCGCGTCTCCGGCCGCCACCATCAGCGAGGCGAAGTAAAGCGGCTTTCGAGCCGTCTCCCGAGCCTCCATCTGGGTGATTCCCTTTGCCCGCCGCCGCTCCGCGTACAAAACGGCATATTTTGCGGACAATTCGGAGGACGCGGGGTCCAGAAACGTCACGCCCGCGGGCGCATTTGCCGGGGGGCGTCCCAAGAGGATCGGATTTACGACACCTTCCTTCGCGAGCCGCGCCGCAGCCGCCAACACGCGCTCATCGGCGCCTTCCGGAAAGACAATACGCTTCTTCAGACGGCGCGCCCGCTCCGTCAGCCCGCTCATCAATTCGACTGCAGCCTCAGGAATCGCCATTGGTTACGGTCATTGTAACGCGATGGCGGCGTCGAGGGATCTCGCCGCGGAGGACTATGACTTGGCGACGGTGGCCCCAGCCGCCGGGACCGCTGGCAAACCATGCGCCGGTCGCGCTTATTCCAGTGCCTAATTGCAGTATAAACTCATATATTATAATATCTTCAATGCCTCGCTTCAGAATCCCTTCAAACTCAACCGGTGTTCCCTGCCCCGCCCGGCCAGGATGGTCAGGGTTGACCGGGATCTCAGGTAACCGGATCCCGCATGGCCCTATCCTTTAATGCCGCCGCTACCGACGCCGAACTCGAACGAAGAGTCTGAGGCGAACGAAAATTACCTGCATCAGTTCCCGCGGACGCTCGGCCAACTCGTCAGGCGCGAGCCTGCCGGCGCGGGTTTCGAGAAGCCGGCCGGAGCGCCCCAGTGGAACGAGGCGTCCCCGGGCGGGTCTGGTCGCGCGGGCGCCGCGGCAACTCCCCCGGGCGGCGGCTTTGGGGATTCCGACACATACCGTATGGTTCCGATTAACTCAGCCGTCGCGGTTCCTGAGCAGTTGCTGCGGGGCGCCGTGCCTGTAACCGTGCTGAAGAACGGCCTGGCCGTCGACGCCCATCGCGTGGAGGCGTTTTAGGACGGTGAAGGCGCTCGGCGGGCTGACGGTCCTCGATTTTTCGCACGCGCTGGCAGGGCCGTATTGCACAAAACTGCTCGCCGACTATGGCGCGGACGTGTACAAAATCGAGCCGCCAACGGGCGATATCGGACGCGGCTGGGCCCCGCCTTTCACCGGAGACGAAGCTTCCTACTTTCTGGGAATCAACCCGGGCAAGCTCGGAGTCTCGATCGATTTGAAGCATCCCGAAGGCGCAGCCCTGTGTCTTCGCTTGATCGAAAAAGCCGACGTTCTGGTGGAGAATCTGCGCGTTGGCGCCATGGACCGGCTGGGCTTAGGCTATGCGGCGGCGAGCGCCCGCAATCCCAAGCTGGTCTATTGCTCGATTTCCGGTTACGGCCAGCAGGGTCCGTCCAAAGACCAACCGGCGATGGACCTGATCCTTCAGGCCTCGAGCGGGCTGATCGGCGTTACCGGATCGGAGGGTGGCGAAGTCGCCCGCTGCGGGCACTCGGTAGCCGATATCACGGCAGGAATCTTCGCGTTGAGCGGCATCCTGATGGCCTTGCGTGTTCGGGATCGAACGGGCGCGGGCCAGTTCGTGGACGTTTCGATGCTTGATTCGATGATCTCGGCGATGGCTTCGAACTTCGCTAACTACGCGGGAACGGGCGTGACGCCGGGGCCGCTCGGAACGGCGTTCGCCTCAATCGTACCCTACCGCACCTTCCCCACCGCGGACCGGGAAATCGCACTGGCCGTGGGAAGCGAAAAACTGTGGACCGGCTTCTGCAAGGCAATCGGACGCGTGGAACTCGAAAGGCACCCGGACTACGCCACAAACGCCGTGCGGGTGAAGAACCGCGGCGTGCTCGAACCGATGCTCGCGGAAATCTTCCGGGGCGCGGCGGCCGCCGAATGGGTGCGCAGGCTAGGCGCGGAGGGAGTGCCCTGCTCGCCTGTGCGCACGCTAAGGGAGGTAACCGGCGATCCTCAGGCGGCGGTGAGAGGGATGTTCATTCCCGTCGAGCATCCCACGGCCGGAAGCTTCCCGGTTACAGGGCCGCCGGTGAAGCTGTCGGCCACCCCCGGAGCCGTGGGCCGGCCCGCTCCCCGCCTCGGCGAGCACACGAGAGAGGCGATCTCGACGCTGCTCGGTCTGGAGGATCCGGCGCTCGATCGCCTCGAAGAGCAAGGCGTAATTTTGCAGGCGAAGCTCTAGGCTCCCCCCTTCAATCTAAGGCTCACGACCCTTCAATCTTCCGTGCCGAGGATGCCGGTAAACTCCGCGATAACCCGGAACCGCCCGTCTTCCTCCACGTCTATCGGCTGGAACTCGGGATTAAGCGGGAGGAGCCGGATGCTTCTGTGCTGCCACGTGCCGTCGTCGAATCGCTCCTTTACGCTCGAGTATTTCTTTACGGTGTAGCGAGCGATGGGATCGACGGCATCGAACAGCTCGACCATCAGGATCTTGCCCATCCGTGACCCAACCACGCCAAAGCGGAAAACGGCGAGCGATCCGTCGGGAATCTTCGGTTCCATCGAGCGCCCCTCGATCCTCGCGATGAACTTTCGCGGGTCCGGACGTAAGGACTCCGGGATCAGGAGCCATTCGGCCGCCGCTTCGGAGATTTCCACCTGTCTGTCCAAGTACCCGGCCGCGACCGGCAGGGAGAGCAGGGGCAGGCTGTTCTTGTAAGGGATCGCAGCCGGTTTGCGTTCGACGTGTTCGACGAACAGCCGGTCGAGCGTTCTGTCGAAATCCCGGACCATCACCGTCCGCCTCTCCGTAAGCTGCAGCGCGTTTGACAGCGTTTCTTCGAGCCACAGGAGAAATGCCTCCCCATCAATGCCGTCAAGACGCCTCGCGAAGTCGCCGCGCAGCTCGGAAAGCACTTCGGCGTCCTCCGGGTTCGCGACGTCCGCAAAAGATTCGCGAAGTCTGATATGTAGTTTCCGGCTGGAGGGATCGAGGAGGAGAACGCCGATATTAGCCACTGGCCTGCCCGGTAACGCCAGCCTCAGAACGCAATACTCACCGCCGAAAGTTTCCACGGAACGAGCCGCCGTAGGCAAGCTCATCGGCGCGTCACGTGAGTATGCGAGCAAACGAAGCTCCTAAGGATTAAAGGGGTAGTAGCCCTTCCTCGCCCGTATCTTGACATTCGGCAAGTCCACCTGCACCCGGATGTTGCGGAACACTTTGGGATTCTCCGACTGTGCGCCTTCGGCAATGTAGCGCATGATGTACTGCGTCGTGATCTCGCCGGCGATTCCGGCCACCGCTTTGAAGATGCCGCCCGCGATTTCAGCCGCGTATCCGCCGGTACCCACCTTGTAAACGTAATTCCCTTCGTCCGACGGCGTGGAAAGATAACCCGACACCGAAGAGTAGAGTTTCTGCAGCGGATACTCGACGCGGCCCCCGGTTTCCTCCGCGAGACGCGTCAAATTCTTCTCGCCTTCGCTGCTGAAACCGTACGCGACCGTGCTCATCGAGTAGATCGTCACCAGATTGCGCTGGGCGATCTCGAGAACCTCGTCGAGCGTCTTCTTACTGGCGTTATCATGGCCGTCGCCAATCACGATGAGAACGCGCCGCGGCTCGTACGGCTCCCCCTTCACAAGGTTACGATTGGTGCAGGCGATGTAAATGGCGTCGTACAGCGCGGAGCCGCCGCCCGGTTTCATCTTTTTGATCTTCTCAACGATCGGCTCCGAGTCGGACGTCGTATTCACGAGCAGCTCGGCGTCGTTACCGTAGGAGATCAGGTAGCCGCTGAATTTCTTGTCTCCCGGCAGCAGATTCAGGACCAGCTCCGTCGCCGCCTCCTGGTAGGTCTTCCAGTGCAGACGCGTGGCGTTGCTCATGTCGAGCAGGAAACCGACTACCACAGGCTGGGCGCGATCCCGGGTGAAATACCGCACTTTCTGTTCCTGGCCCTCGTCGAATATGCGAAAGTCTTTGACGTCGAGATCGGAAACAAAACGGCCCTTCTCGTCGGTGACGGTCACGGGCACGATTACTTCGTTGACCGATATCTGGAAGGGCTTCGGCTGCTCCGTCTGGGACCATGCGGCCGCACCGGAAGCAAGAGTCGCGAGTAATCCACGGCGCGTCATGGGCAACATGATAGTCTCTATTCTATCCTAACCTGATCGACCCCACCTGAACTTCACGGCCGTTCCGAACGAGCCGCGCCGTTCCGCCACGGCGGCCGAACTTCTACCGGGTGCTTCCGGAACGGAACGGCAGCAGAGACTCGTTGTCGAAGACGACGCCGACGAACGCAAGGCACATCTCGTCTTCCGTGCCTTCGCCCCACCGCACGGCCTTCAGCGGATTGTTCGGATTCCGCGGATTGTTTGCGGAGTTGTCGTAGTACGACGTGAGCCACACGGTCGAGTTCGCGGGCAATTTCACAGGCTCCGTAAAGGTGTAGAAGCCCTGCCAGTTGAAATCCCAATCCTCGATATTGATCATGGGACGCACGGTTCCATCGGCGTCCCTCACTTCCACTCTGATCTTGCGGCCAAGCAGGTGCATGTGTGGCGCCACCTGTATGGCCTTTCCGGAGACGAACGGGAAAATGAATTGCGACGCCTTCACTTCAATGTTGCTCTCCCCGGGCGGCAGCACAAACCTCTCATTTATGAGCGGAATATTGACCAGGCGCTTCTCGACCTTGTCCGCCGCGCGGTACCATAAGCCGATCCGCGTCTGATCCGGCGCCGTACGCCCGCCGGGATGATAGTGGACTTGCATCACGATACGGCTCTTTCCGGGAAGCACTTGACCGATTCCTTCGGGGAGATGCCGCGTGCGCGCGCCCGGGGCCCAGCCGCCCAGCAGGCCGCCGATCGTCAATTCGATCAACGGTCCGCCAAAACAGGTATAGCCCGGCTGGCCGTCTACTCCATCCAATTTGGCGGATTCGCCGGTCTGGTCGATGTAGATCAGAACGTGATGCACCTGACGCTTGTCGCCGGGAAGGGCCTGCGCCGCGCTGATGAACCGGGTCTCGTCGAGACCGGTCGGCAGCACGAAGCAGCGATAGGTATCGGCGACGCGGGGAGGAGTGTACTCGGGCATGGAGAGAATCAGGTCCGGTTCTCCCAGCTCCCACGGGCTCTCGCTCACGGGAGCGGGTTCGGGCAGGTCGGCGTCGTCGCCTTTGGGGGCGCCGGCTTCCACCCAGGAAAGGAGCGTCAGGCGGTCTTCCTCGTTGAGACTGAAGTCGTCCCGAAAGGGGGCGGAACCTTCAACGGCCGGCTTCCAGGGCGGCATCTTGCGCTCGCTAACCACTCGCTTGATATCGGCGGCGTAGCTTGAAGCGTCGTCGAAATTCATGAGCGCGAACGGTGCGATGTCGTTGGGACGGTGGCATTGCTGGCACTTCGCCTGAATAATTCTCGAAACCTCTTTTGTGTAGGTTTGGGCCAGTGCCGGATACAACGCCAGAAACAGTAACGCTGAAAGCAGACGAAAGGCCTTCATATCGGTTTATTGTACACCAATTATGGAACGGCAGGGCGTTCCGAAACCCCGGCCCGCGGCGCGCTTCGTGATATTTTAGGGATATGGCCGAAGCACCCGACCTGGGAGTTCCGAAGAACCGCGAAACGCGCAAAAGCCATGGGGCCAGTTGGCTGGTGCGGCCCCTGCTTGTCAGCGCTTTGCTCATCGCGCTTCCGGTGTACCTGATAGTTCGCTCGATCCGAAACACCGAAAAGCCGAAGGCCGCGGAGCCGGCGGATCTGACCATGGCGCCGATCGATCCGAAGGTGGAGGCGGAGCGGGAAAAGGCGCGCCGGAAAGAGATGGACCAAGCGCCCGCCGAGAGCGCCAAGCCTCGAGTCGAGATCCTGTCGTCCAGGGCGATCATCGAGCAGGGCGGGTCCATGAAGATTCTTGGAACGGCGAAGAATAACACGGACCAGAGCTTCGAAGAAATCGAAATCGTTTTCGAGGTCACCAACTCCCAGGGCAAAGTGGTGGACACGGCGCGAGCCAAGATGAAGAACGTCGCGGCCAAGGCAACCGCGAAGTTTGAAGCCTCCACGTTCGCTCCGTTACCGCGCGGATACCGCGTCGGGATCATCCACCTCCGTTAAGGGAATTCGGGAACGCAAATGGAGCATGTTCGTATCGATGACCACGGCGCCGTGCGCGTCGTGACCATGCGGCGCGGCAAGGCGAACGCGCTCAACGGCGCGATGACCGGCGCGCTGCAATCCGCTATCGGCGAGGCCCGCGGGGACGAGGCTGTTCGCGGGATTGTACTCGCAAGCGGCTGTCCGCGATTCTTCTCGAGCGGCTTCGACGTGGAGGAAGTCTTCGCCCTCGGCCGGACCGGCATGAAGGATTTCTTTGAGCGGTTCACCGCTCTCTATGAATCGATCGCGCTCTGTCCGAAACCCGTGGTCGCGGCGATTTCCGGCTACGCGTTCGCCGGCGGCGCGGTGCTGGCCGTGGCATGCGACTTCCGCGTGATGGCGGAGGGTCCATGGAGTTTCGCGCTGAATGAAGTCAACCTCGGAACGCTGCTGCCGGACGGCATCATTCGCCTCGTGCTCGGCGCGGTTGGACCCGCCCACGCGCGAGCGATTCTGCTGTCCGGAGAGACGATCGCTCCGGCGCGCGCTTTCGAGATCGGACTGGCGAAAGAGTTGACTGGCGCGGAGGCCGCTCTCGATCGCTCCGTCGAGATCGCCCGTTCACTTGCCGGTAAGACTCCGTCGGCATTCGCGCAGGTGAAGGGAAGACTGCGGGAGTGCGGCGGATACGCCGGGAGCGATCCCGCCGCTATTGAGGCGTTCCTCGATAGCTGGTTTTCGGAGGAAGCGATCGAGCGCCGCGGCGCCCTTCGCGCCTCGATGAATAAGACCTGATTTGATTGCCCGGCTTCGCGAGTCCCGGACGCGGAGCCTTCGCCTGGCACAAAGCGGCGCGTTTCGCACCGGGGCATGATTCCGCCGAGGTTGCTCCTGCCCTCACCCGATGGCGTTAAGACAAGCTCTCGCATCGCGCTCTTTCAAGGTGCATTCCTCCTGCGTAGACGATGCCTGACCGTCAGCACTTCTCCGTATCGGCGACTATACGCTCATGTGGTTTCCGTGCGGAAGACTTCGACAGCAGTTTCGGCGGGCTCACGAACCCACCGTTTGGGGCGACGGGTATAAATTGCCCGGCTTGTACGGGGCGTCTTAGCGAGCCTGTTTTAGCCGACGAAGCGGGCCGGGTTGTAGTTGGCTATAATACTGGACTCGACGGCCAGGCGATCTCATCCTGGCGAACGACAGGCCTGACCGGCAGAGGTGCCCATTCCATGAACGACGTTTCTAGTCCGTCCGATCGGCGTTACCAAATCTTCATTAGCTCTACTTTCGAAGATCTGAAGGC
>CAMDED010000063.1 GCA_945893365.1 Candidatus Sulfopaludibacter sp. SbA3
TCTTGCTGCCCACATTGCATTCCCGCGGCAAGTCCGCCAGCAACTCCGCCAGCGTCATCCCCGCTTGCCGCTTCAGCCCCGTCAGTTCCGCTTCTGAAGGCTCCTCTTTCTTCTCGCCCTTCTTCTTCCGTCCCTTCTTCTTGCCGGCGATACCAGGGCTTCAGGCGCACTGGCAGCCACGGGCGCAACCGCTGCAACGGGCCGGGCGCCGGTTTTTCACGGGCTTCTATCCCGGTGGAATCCCGCGAGATATGTCCAATCACCCGTTCTTTTTGCGTCTCTTCAATGAGCGCCTCGTGCAGCCGCTGCGGAAGTTGGCTCTCCGCAAATTCCGCGAAGGCACGGGAGAACTTCGATTCCTGAGGGATCTCGCCCGCGCTCTCCCAACCGCAGATCCGCCGCAACGCCTCGTCGGCCCTCGAACGTTCCAGCAGTTGCCGCGTGGTGCTCATGTTGTACACGGCTTTGGCAACAAAGGCTCGCGCCATGGCCCGGCGATCCATGTGTGGCCGGCCCACGCCGCCCGTCCAACACGGGATCATCCCTTCAATGGAAATCATGCCGAGCATCGTCAGCAGTTGCCGCTGCTTGTCGGTCAAGGGTCCCAACTCCTCCTTCAAAGCCGGGAACAAAGCCCCCTCCAGAACCCGCATGAATTGATTCAAGTGCTCGAAGAAAGTAAGCTTCATAAGGAGGGGAATCCTTCTGGTTTGGAATTGGCTTCGAAATCCTGTTTTAAGCCCGAACTCCCCTCTTTAAAACATAAATAATAGTTATTGTTTCAATTGATTTTGCAAGAGGCTCTCATGACTGACTTCCTTCCGGGCATCCAATTCGGCGATGCCGGTTTGGAGTTCGTCGAGCTGCTTTTCTTCGGACTCAACGTACGCCGCGATCGCCTCGGCGGCGAGAAAAGACTTTGAGCGCATGGATCTCTTTGAGAGGGCGTCCAATCGCTTCTTAGTCGCGGTATCGATCCGTACCGAAAGTATCTCCCTCATCTCCCGTACTCGCTTGTCTACATCTTCGCAGAAAAGGGTGCGTTTGACTTCGCCATTGGAACCGCGTTTCGGCGGCCATTGCGGAACGGAACGACCCAGCTTGTGCTCTCTTTGAGTCCAAGCTACGCTGGGTTACGGTTGGAGACCACCACGCCTTCCGCCGTACCTCAGGCGGCCTTTCCCGGCTGCCGCGGGCCGGTACACCGGGAACCGCCACGTTCCGTATTCGGAAATCCCCCGTGGGTGGCTTCGAGATACAACCGGCGAAGCTCGGCGGAGCCGTACCGCGCTGCAGCGCCGAATTGCGGAAAACGTCGCCGCGTTGATTCCCGACGGCGTCACTCTACAGATGGGCATCGGCGGTATTCCGGACGCCCCGTACTTTCCTGCCTGCGGGCTCTCAAACGGCGTCGCGTACCATCGGTACACCCGCTTCTCCTTCCCTTTCTTCTTCTCGTCCATCACTGTCTCCGGCACCGCGCTCGGCCGGTGAGAGTTCACATTCCGATTCATGTACTCCGCGTAGAACGCATGGACTTCGTCCGCTTTCGACGCTCAATGTACCCGTACCCCATGCCAACATGAATGAGACATCTTGTGTGACCGCAATTAGTGAGTAGGGCGGGAAAGAGAAGACTCAGAATGACAACGATGAACGGCTCTGCTCGGTCTGCGACGCTGCTGGCAGGAAGATTGGATCCGATAGTAGGTGAAGTTGAGGGCGTGGCGCCCCGCCCGAACCCGGAGGTGATGGCAGGCCGCGCCAAACGGCGAAGATTCACGGCCGAGTACAAGCGTGGCATACCGGCCCGTGCCGATTCGGAAATACTACACTGACGTAATGTCACTCTGCGCAAGAACTCGATGAAGTGCAAGGAGGCGCAACGAGGGAGAGGGATTTGCGCCAAGTGCTCTGAAAACTCGATCAAACGGCGAGACGCGGAGGCTCTCGAAGTGGCGCAGCTCCGGGCGTTTCAATAGCCAGGCGTCGATAGATCACGTCCGTTCCCTTAACGCAGGAGCCACTTGGCGGCGTTCTGCTGCAACTTCACGTATTCCGGATTCCACAACGCCGTTAGCATGTGGCCCGGCGCGAGGTAGGCGACGCGTCCTTTTCCGTAATCGTAGGCCCAACCCGCGGCCGATTTCGGGCCGAGCTTCTTGTAGTCGAGGTCCTCTTCGTTCACCGATTCGAGCAGCAGGTGCTTTGGATCCTTCAAATACTTCACGTAGTGCTGCTCATCGGTGACCACGAAATCGTTCACGCCCCGGGTGATGGGATGCTCCTTGTTCACAACCTTGACCTTGAACTTGCGAATAGCGGGGTGTCCTTCGGTGACGCATCCGAGCACATCCTTGAAATCGTCGTTGTGCGGGCTGATGTAAGTCACGTTGTGCAGGAACAGCACGCCGCCGCCGTTCTGAGCGAACTGCTTCACGGCTCTGCCCTGCTCCGGAGTGATCCAATAATGCGGCTTGCCCTCCCACTTTGGAAGTTGAGGTTCGCTCACGATGGGCGGTTTGCCGGTCGAAACGTATCCGGCGTTTGTGGATTCGTCGGGATAGCCGCCTGGCCACGTCATGCCGTCGCGCAGCATGATGAGGAGCTTGCGGTGCTTGAGCGTTGCGGAATTGAGCTCCCTGGTTTCATCGCAGAAATCGATTCCGATGCCGAGACCGGCGCCCAGCGTCTTGCCGAGCCCCACGCGGATGTAATCGCTGTTGTGGTAGCGGTCGCCGATGAGCGCGAAAGCGGGTGCGCCGCTCGCGGCGCGGGCTGCCGGAATCAGCGGCAACCCCGCGAGCGATTGGAGAGCGGAACGGCGGGTAAGAGGCGTCATACGCTGTCAAGTCTACATCGCCGCCAAGTCTACATCAACGCCGTGCGCCGGCGGGTCCAGATCTTTCCCTTGGCCAGCGCGATGGATTCCATGTCGTTCACGTAGGCCGTCATCTGCGTCAGGATGTGGTGCAGATCGTTACCGATGCTGATGAAGGTGAAACCCTTTTCGAGAAACTCGCCCACGCGGCCCGTGCCGAACAGAAACAGGCCGAGAATCAAGTTGTTCGCCTTCGCTTCGCGAACCAGAGTATCGGTTGCAGCGCCTAGTTCGGGCGAGGTGTACATCAACGGGAATTCGTACTTCTCGTAGAGCCCCATCGACATGCACAGATCGTTCTGGCCAAGAAACAGGATGTCGACGCCGGGCACGGCCGCGATCTCCGCCATGTTCTCGATGCACGACGCCGTCTCCACCTGCAAGGCGATCATGATGTTCTTGTTGGCGTTCCCCACGTAGCCGAGAAGCCCGGCTTTGTTGGTGCTCCGCTGCGGGAAATAGACCGACCGCGTCCCAACCGTCGGATAACGCGCGCAACTAACGGCCTGGCGAGCCTCGGCGGCGGTGTTGATATAAGGCACAAGCACGCCGTCGGCGCCGAGATCCAGTGCCTGCTGAATGCCCGCCCGATCGTCGAAACCGCCGACGCGAACCATGGACTTCGCCCCTCCGCTTGAGATTGCGCAAAGCATCGCGGAGAGTTTCTCGCGATCCATCGGTCCGTGCTGGGTGTCGACCAGCAGCCAATCGTAACCGCTGTGGGCGATCTGTTCGACGACCGTGGTGCTATGCGAATTGATGAACAGCCCCATCTTTGGCCGTCCTTGGCGCAACTGTTCTTTGAAATCGGCCCCGCTCGGGGTGGCTTCGGGCATGGAAAGGAGACTCCTTATTCTGATGACGGAATTTTGGGCAACTCCCGTAATATACCGCGAACTCAAGCGCTATTTCAGCGTCACCTGATTCGCCGGCAGAGTCGACCCCATGGCGTGCTGAAGTTGTGAGACCGCCTTGTTGAATTCGAGGTCCGCGGCGACGTGACGCCTGCGCGAATCCGCGAATTCGTTCTGGCGCGTCAGGACGAGGAAGTTCGTCGACTCGCCCGTCAGGAAAAGACGCTCTTCGCTTTCGAGCTTATCCTTTGCCGCGCGCTCGCCAGCCGCCGCCGCCGCGATTCGTTGCCGCGCGGTCTGGATCGCCTGCATGGAGTTGCGGACCTGCGCTTCAATGCCCTGCTCCAGTTGCTCGCGCTCGAGTTTCAATCGGCGCCCGGCGATCGCAGTCTGCGCGAGAGCTGATTCGGCCGCGCGATTCCGGATCGTGAAATCGAATGCCAGTCCAACTTGGGCGGTCTGATAACGGCCGCTGAAAACGCCGCCGAGCGCCGTCCCGTAGCCGCCCAGCAGCGTATCGGGGAGCGCTCCGAAGCCCGCTGCCTCGAGTGGCGGCAGACCGGACTGCGACGACAACCGGTTGACGCGATCGTACAGCAGCGCATTTGAAGCGGTGAATGGATTTTCGCCGGGACGCAGCGTCCCCCCAAGCCCGGAGTTTGCGTAGGACGCAACCAGGTTTACCTGCGGCTTGACCTGGTCCGCCGCTTGCATTTTCTTCACGTCGTTGATAGAGGTGCGGGTGCCGGTCCGGCGGAGCTCGACGCGCGATTTCAGCGCGGACGCGATAGCTTCCCGCAGATCGTCGCCGAGCGCGGCGGCCTGCATGCGGGAATCGGTGGGAATGATCTCGTCGCCCCAGATTTCCGCGCCGCGGCTCCCGGCAATCATCGACTTCAGCGCATTCTCAACTTCAGTGACGGTCTGCAGGCTGGTGTACCAGGTGTCGAGCCGCCGCTGCAATTCGGCCTCGGAGGCGGAGATCTCTATCGGAGCGAGCGTCCCGGCGTCGATCAAGCGCTTGTTCCGCGCCAGTTGTTCCCGCGCCCATTCGACGGTATCGGCCTTGACGACCGCGTCCTGGCGCGCCGCGACGAGATCCCAATACACCTGCTCCACGCGCACGACGACGTCGATGGCCTTCAACTCGAAATCTTCCTGCGAGAGATCGAGTTGCTTGCGGCGTATTTTGATCTCCGCGCGGTCCTGGTCGATGAGCCGGTTTCGAAATAAGGGCTGCGTGAACCCGAGGAGGAGGCGCGAGGTCGTAAACGGACTCAACGTGGCGAACGGGTTGCTGCTCGAGGCACGGCTGTTCTCGAATTCCATGTTGAACTGGAGACCGGACCACGGCGTCCTCTGGCGGAAGTAGAAATTCTGCGAATGGAAGTGCTCGGCCAGTTTTCCGCCCGGGCCCTGAAGGACGGAGCCGGTCGGCGTGTTGCGCGATTCGAGCGCTGGAAGCCAGCGAAATGACGGATCGTAGGTTCCCAGCGCGCCGCGGACGCTCTCGGCCGCCGCCGCAGTGCTGGTGCGCTCGATCTCGATCTCGAGGTTCGAGGCGAGCGCCATCTCAATCGCCTCTTTCAAAGCGAGCTTCCGCTGGATGAGGGCGGAGACGCCGACGCGGGGGGGGGCCGTGAGAGTCTGAGCGCTGAGCGCCGCTGGGGGCGTCTGAGCGGCGAGAGGCGCGCCAAGAGCCATGGCGCCAACGAGGAGCATGGTGACC
The DNA here is from genome assembly GCA_945893365.1 of Candidatus Sulfopaludibacter sp. SbA3. Taxonomy (GTDB): domain Bacteria; phylum Acidobacteriota; class Terriglobia; order Bryobacterales; family Bryobacteraceae; genus SYKU01. The sequence goes on from CAMDED010000063.1 coordinate 5,465, forward strand.
GCGCGCCGAAGCCTCCAGGTCGAAAAGCTAAGTATCCGCGCGTGCGACAGATCGTCGAACAGCGAGTAGGCCACCGGGGTCACGAGCAAAGTCAGGAGGAGACAGAGCGTCTGACCGCCGATCACAACGATCGCGACGGTTTTGCGCGAACCCGCGCCCGCGCCCGTGCCGAGGGCGAGCGGTATCATGCCGGCCACGAGCGCGGCGGTCGTCATCATGATAGGCCGGAGGCGGTCTTCGCAGCCTCGGACGATGGCTTCAAGCCGAGGCACGCCTTCCCTGCGCAGCGACTTGATGTGGTCGATCTGGAGGATGGAATTCTTTTTCACGATGCCGAAAAGAATCAGAATTCCCACGGACGTATAAATGATCGAGAAGTTTTCCCCGGTCAGCACCAGAGAAAGCAGCGCGAACGGCGCCGAGAGAGGCAGGCTGATCAGAATCGTAACCGGGTCGATGAAGCTCTCAAACTGCGCGGCGAGCACCATATACATAAAGACGATTGAAAGAACGAACGCGAGAATGTAGCTCTTTGCCGCGCGGCCGAATTCCTTGCTGCGGCCAAAGAGACCCGTGTTGTATTCGGGTGGCATGTGCAAGTCCTTGATGGTCTTCTCGAGGATTGTGAGAACGTTGCTCAGAGACTGCCCTTTCACGAGATTCGCCGTGATCAGGATTTGCCGCTGGCGGTTGTAACGCTCGATCTGTGTGGGCCCGGACGCTTCGCTTAAGGCGGCCACGCTTGCGACCGGCGTGTTGCCGATCGTTCCGGAAGGAACGAACAGTCTCTGCAGCGCGCCCGCCGACGTCCGGAATTGTTTCGCCACGCGCAACTGTACGTCGTAGCGGTCATCGCCTTCGCGGTACGTGGTCACCTGGTCGTCGCCACCCACAAGAGTGCGGAGGGCGGTCGCGATCGATTCGACGCTCACGTGCAGGTCGGCGGCCTTGTCGCGATTGATGACGACGCGAACTTCAGGCTTGCCGGGTTCGTAGGATGAATCGAGGTCCGTGATGCCAGGCACTTCAGCGAGCTTGCGGCGGATCTCGCGCGAGTATTGGTCCAGGCGCGCGAGGTCCGGTCCCTGCAGGAAGAACTGGAAATCCTGATTGCTGCCGGCGCCCTGAATGACCGAGGGCAATTGAACGCCGATTATGAGATCGCGGAATCGCGTCAGGCGTTCGCGCGCCATCAGCATGACCTGCTGCTGGGTGACTTTCCGCTCCGTCACCGGCACCATCTCGACGGTGATGTAACCGCGATCGACGCGCCGCTGCTGATCCGCGCCGATGGTGGTGAGGACGTGGCTAACGCCCGGCAGCTTCCGGACCTCGTCCTCCACGTCCTTGATTACGGATTCGGTTCCGGTGAGCGAGGAGCCGACAGGCATGCGGACGCTGATCTCAAACTCGCTTTGATCGTCAACCGGCAGGAAGTCCTTGCCGACCATGTTAAACAGGGGACCCGTCGAGAAGAGCACGCCCGCCGAGGCCAAAACGATCACCCAGCGGTGGTTCATCGTCCAATGAAGCATCGCGCGATAGGAGTTGTCCATCAGGCGAAACACGACGGACTCTTTAGTGGAGTGGCCGCCGGGCGTAACCTTGAGAAAACGCGAGCAAAGCATCGGCGTGAGAGTGAAGCTTACGAACATGGAGACCATGATGGCGAAAGCCGCCGTGTATCCGAAGCTCGACATGAAGCGGCCGACGATACCGCCCATCAACGCCACCGGAATGAAGATAATGACAAGGCTCAACGTTGTCGCCAGCACGGCCAATGCGATATCCGCCGTTCCCCGGCGCGCGGCTTCCAGGCCGGAAAGACCTTTCTCCTCGGCGAACCGGAAGATATTTTCAAGGACCACAATCGCGTCGTCGATCACGATTCCGACCACCAGGGTAAGCGCCAACATCGTGATCTGGTTGAGCGTGAATCCCATCAGGTTCATCAATGTGTAGGTCGAGATGATGGAGGTTGGAATCGCGACCGCGGCAATCAGAGTGGATCGCCAGTTACGGATAAAGAAGAGCACGACCAGCGAGGCGCACAGGCCGCCCAGAATCAGGTGCTCCTGCACGGCCTTGAACGATTCCTCGATGAATAGGGATTGATCGCGGGTATAGGAAACCTTGAAGTCCGCGGGCAGGGCCGCTTTCAATTCCGCAACCCGCGCCTTTACGGCGTGAATGACGTCGAGCGTGTTGGTGCCGGACTGCTTTCTGACTTCGAGCACGACCGCCTGAATGCCATCGAGACGCGCCAGAGACCGCGGCTCTTCGATGCCGTCTTCGACTGTGGCGATATCGGATACGCGGATCGGTGTGGACCCGGACGTGGCGACAACGAGCCGCAGGAAATCCTGAGGCTTTTCGACGCGGCCCAGCGTGCGCAGGCTCAGTTCCCGCCGTCCTTGATCGATGCGCCCGCCAGGCGTCTCGACGTTCTGCGAGGCGATGGCCGCGCGCACCTGATCGATATTCAGGCCGTAAGAAAAGAGCGCGTCGGCATCCAGTTGAATTTGAATCTGGCGGATACGATCGCCCACAAAACGCACCTGGCCGACGCCCTGCAGCGACTCGATGTTCTTCTTGATGCGGTCATCCACGGTCTTGGTTGTCTCGCGCAGATCCCTGCCGGACGCGACCACGACGTTGATCACCGGAGACGCGTCCGAGGCCACCTTTTCGACCACCGGCGGATCCACGTCTTTGGGAAGCTGCTTGAGTACGGCCGCGACTTTGTCCCGCACTTCTTGCGCCGCCACTTCGGCATCCTTCTCAAGCACGAACTGAAGGGCGACGACCGACACGCCTTCCGATGAAATGGATCGCAAATCGTCGATGCCGCTGATGGTGTTGACGGCTTCTTCGATCCGCTTTGTGACCTGCGTCTCAATCTCTTCGGGCGCCGCTCCGCGAAGGGTCGTCGTGATGTTCACAAACGGGAACTCCACTTTTGGGAACAGGTCGACGCCCAGTTTCTGATAGGACGCGAGGCCGGTCACGAGAAGCGCCACCACGAGCATGGTGGCAAATACGGGACGCTGAATGCAGATTTCCGCTAGTTTCTTCATGAATGGTCCCCTGGCGGCTAGTTCCGAACCTGAACTTTCATTCCATCCACCAGGGACGCCAGGCTGCTGGTGGCGACTTTATCTCCCGCGTGGACCATCTCGCCGGGAACTTCGACCCAGCCCTTTTCCTCCCTTCCAGGAGGAATCAGTTTTTCCGCGACCTGGCCGCCGTTCAGCAGAAATATCTTCGTCAGCCCCGCAACTGAATAGATGGCTTCGCGCGGCGCCATTACGACGTTCACGCCGGCCGAAATCACGAGATGGACCTGCACGAACATGCCGGGCTTCAGCAGCGACGCGGGGCCGCCGCTCGAAACAAGCCGCGCCTCGGCTGTCAGCGATCGCGATCGCGGATCGAGCGACGGATTCAGCTCGCGAACGATTGCGCGGAAGCTTGCGCCGGGGGCGGAGGCGGTTGTGAAGGTGAGCGCCGTGCCGGGCCGGACCGCCGCAACGGCCACTTCGGGGAGGTCCACGTGAAGACGAAGAGGACCCGACTTCACCAGCGTAAGAATAGGAACGTTCTCCTTGATGTACTGGCCGGGGGAAAGCAGTTTAGCGGCGACTACTCCGTCAAACGGCGCGCGAATCACGGTATCGCCGAGGCGCTTCTGAGCGAGCTTCCATTCCGCCCGCAGACTCTGAATCAGCGCCAGTTGCGTGCGCAGATCGTCGCGAGCGGCCTGAACGGCGGCTTCGCGGGAGCGGTACGACTTCTCGAGTTCCGTGTAACGCTCCCGCGCCACGTCGCCGGACGCGACGAGCTTGGCTGCGCTCTCATACTTCGAGCGGGCGTCCTCCATCTGCGCCAGAGCCTGGCGGATGGCGGGCGTGAGGTCGGGGCTCGTTTCCTCCTCGCCGGGCGAGAGACCAACGCGCGCGAGCGCTTGCGAAAGGGCGGCGCGCGTACGTTCCACTTGCAGCGTGGCCTCGCGAGAGTCGAGCTCCACCAGAACGTCGCCCTTGCGGACGGTCCGGCCAAAGTCGGAATTCACCTTGACCAGCGTGCCGGCGAACTCTGAACTGACGTTGACGGTTTCGTCGGCGAGAAGCGATCCGGTTACGGAGATCGCCTGTTCCATCTGGCGCGTCTCCGCCGCGGCGGCCTTTACTTCAAGCGGCGGAGGAGGAGCCGAGGCTGCTTTCGCGCCGTCGCCTGCGTTCCGGCTGCCGCATCCCGCGAGCGCGATTGCGGCTAAGACCAAAGCGGCTCGAACCGAAGCCGCTGGAATCAAGTTATGATGCCTAAATTTCATATTCAATTGCCTTCAACTGCCGCCATACCCTGCAAGAACGTGCGAACCATTGCGTCGACAAACTTCTTCCGGCTGGCTTTGACAAGCGTGTCCTTAAATAGCACGCGCATGAGTCCGTGATGGTTTACCATGCCCAAAAACATGCGGGCCGCGAGGTTTGGATCCATCCTGGCGAAAGCTCCCGCTTTCATGCGGCCTTTGATATATCCGGCGAGAACGTCATAGAGGTGCACGAGCTGGCGCTCGCAGAACTCGCCCGCAAGCTCGTGCCGCTCGAGAGCGCTGAACATCAGGAGCCGGATATAATCCGGATCGCGTTCATAGCGGTCGAGTATGCCGTTGGCGAGCTGGGTGAGCAGAGCGCGGTCGTCCCCGGTAGTCTTGTAGCGCTTAAAAATGGCGCCGATTCGCTGGTGGCCCTCGCTTGCCTTCGATTCGATGATGGCCGTGTAAAGGGCCTGCTTGGTGGGAAAATGCTGATAGAGGACCGGCTCGGAGACGCCGGCCGCGAAAGCAAGCTCGCGCGTGGTCGTGCCGCGAAAGCCCTTTCCCGCGAATAGCCTGATGGCGCAGTCGAGAATCGCCCCGCGCCGTTCGCCGCCGCTCATTCGTGTTTTCATGTGACGCTTCAAATAAACTAGCGTCCGCTAGCTTAGTGTCCACTAATATAGCACGGTTTGCGCGGATGGGCCGCCCATTTTCCGGCAAGCGGCTGCTGTTACCCTCACCGGATGATGCGCCCGCCCGGCTTCGACTCGGGTATGACTGGGCCGCGGTTTGGGTCGCGGACCTGGCGCGGACGGTCCCGCCAAATTCGCTACAATGTCTCTGGTCATTCCCTAAAGGAGAAACCCATGCTGCTCGGCGCCGTAACGTACAACGTCCTGAAGGATTGGGACGTCGAAACCATCATCAAGAATTTGGAGGCTGCCGGCTTCGAAGCCGTTGAATTGCGCACCGGCCACAAGCACGGCGTTGAGACTACTCTTTCCCGCGCTGAACGGGAGAAGGTCAAAGCGCGCTTCCAGCGCAGCAAGGTCCGCCTTCTGAGCTACGGCTCCACCTGTGAGTTCCATTCGCCCGACGCCGCCGAACGCGCGAAGCAGGTTGAGACCGGCAAGGCGTTCATCGACCTTGCGCACGACACCGGCGCCTGGGGAGTGAAGGTCCGTCCCAACGGTCTTCCGGAGGGCGTCCCCAAGGAAACCACGATCGGCCGCATTGGAGCGTGTCTGCGCGAGTTGGGCAACTACGGCAGCGGAAAGGGAGTCGAGATCTGGATGGAAGTTCACGGAAAGGATACCCAGGTTCCCGAGGTTTCCGCAGCCATCATGCGCGCCGCCAAACACGACAACGTCGGCCTCTGCTGGAACTCGAATCCGACGGATATCAAGAACGGCTCCGTGAAGGAATATTTCGATCTCCTGCGCCCCTGGATCAAGAACTGCCACATCAACGAGCTCGCCGGCCCGTATCCGTATCGCGAGCTGTTCTCGCTGCTTCAAAAGAGCAAGTACGACCGCTACACGCTCTGTGAAGCGCAGGAGAGCAAGGAACCTGAACGCTTCCTGCAATGGTACCGGGCGCTGTGGACCGAGCTCAAGCGAGCATGACGCCTGTAACCCGCCGGGCCGCCGCGCTTCTCTTCACTGCGGTGGCGGCCTGCGCCGCGGCCGTTCCCGAGCCGCAATCTCACTTCGGCCACCCGATCGGCGCGGACCGCACGGTTCTCGACTGGGACAAAGTCGTTTCGTATTTCCACTTGCTGCAGAAAAACAGCGACCTCATCCGCGTCGAGGAAATCGGAAAAACCGCGGGTGGCAGGCCGTTCATCTACGCCGCCATCGCGTCGCCGGGCACGCTGCGGAACCTTGCCCGCTACCGTGAGATTCAGCGGAAACTGGCCGACCCGCGGCTCACCTCGGAACAGGAAGCCGCGCGGCTCGCCGCCGAAGGCAAGACGGTCGTGTTGATCACGTGTTCGATCCATTCGACCGAAATCGCCTCGACGCACACGGCCGTCGAATTCGCCTATCGCCTGATCACCGAGGACAAACCGCGCTTCCGCGCCATTCTCGAAAACACGATTTTTCTGCTCGTGCCGTCGCTAAATCCGGACGGCGTCGATATCGTGACGCGCTGGTACCGCAAGACGCTGGGCACGCCGTACGAGGGGACGCCGCCGCCGGAACTCTACCACAAGTACGTGGGTCACGATAACAATCGCGACTGGTACATCTTCTCCCAGCCTGAAAGCCGCCATACGGTTTCGAAGCTGCATAACGTGTGGCATCCGCAGATTGTTTATGACGTTCATCAGCAGGGTGCAAACGCGTCGCGTATTTTCGTTCCGCCATGGCTCGATCCCATTGAGCCGAACGTCGACGCGATCCTCGCGCAACAGACGAACATGATCGGAGCGGCGATGGCCGCCGACCTTACCGCCGCCGGAAAGACGGGGGTCGCCATCAACGCCGCATACGACTTCTGGACCCCCGCCCGCCACTACCAGGCCTATCACGGCGGCATGCGTATCCTCAGCGAATCCGCGAGCGCGAAGCTTGCCACGCCGGTCGCGATAAAGAAGGAAGACCTCGACACGCAAGCGCTCGGGTATAACGCGCAGGAACGAAGCTGGAATCATCTGGAGCCCTGGGAGGGCGGCGAGTGGCATCTTCGCGACATCATCGGCTACCAGTCGATCGCGTTCGAATCCTGCCTCTACCAGGCGGCGATTCGCCGCGAAGACCTGTTGACTAATTTCTACAGGATCGGCCGGCGCGCGCTCGCGCGAACGTCTCCCTACGGCTTCCTCATCGCCGCCGGCCAGCGCGACCCCGGCGCGGCACGCAAGCTCATCGAGACCCTGCGGTTCGGCATGGTGGAGGTGGAGCCGCTCCCCGGCGGCAGCCATCTTGTCAAGATGGCGCAACCTTATGGAAGCTACGCAAAAACCTTGCTCGAACGGCAGCGGTATCCGGATTTGCGCATGTATCCCGGCGGTCCGCCCAGGCGTCCCTACGATGTAACGGCGCACACGCTGCCGCTGCTGATGGGTGTGGACGTCGAGCGGCTTGAACAGGCTCCTCCGGTTGCACAGTCCGGCCCGCCGGCGCCCGTCAGCGCCAACCTGTCCGGCAATCTGTCCGCCTCGGACACTGGCACCTGGCGCGAAGTGAACCGGATCTGGCGAACCGGCAGTCCCGTGTGGCGCGATACGGCGTCCGGCGATTTCGCAGCGGCCGCGAGACTTGGCTGGAAGCAGCTGCGAGCCCCGCGAGTAGGCCTGTACAAGAGCTTCGTTCCAAGCATGGATGAAGGATGGACCCGCTGGCTGATCGAAGAGTTCGGCTTCGCCTACGCGAGCGTTTCGAACCGGGAAATCCGCGCGGGCAAACTCAAGGACGGCTTGGATGTGCTGGTTTTCGCCGATCAGCCGCCCGCCTCGATCCATATGGGCCACCGCCCCGGCACGATGCCCGAAGAGTTCACGGGCGGGCTGGGCGAAGACGGCGCTTCGGCCTTGAAAGCCTTTGCCGCGGAGGGCGGCACGCTTGTGTTTCTGAACCGCGCCTGCGACTTCGCCGCCGGCCATCTGGGCGTCAAAGCGAAGAACGTCGTTGGCGGCGTCTCGAACCGCGAGTTCTATTCACCCGGTTCGCTGCTTAACGCAACGCTCGACGCGAGCAGTCCGCTCACGCTTGGGTTGCCCGAGCGGATCGCCATCTGGTCCGAGCACAGCCCCGCATGGGAGACGGAAGAAACCACAGTGGCGCGCTATGCGCAGTCGAACGTACTCGCGTCCGGTTGGCTGCTCGGAGAGAAGTTGATTGCGGGCCGCTCGGCGCTGGTCGACGCGCGGATGGGAAAGGGGCGCGTTATCCTCTTCGGCATGCGCCCGCAGTATCGAGCGCAGAGCTATCAGGCCTTCAAGCTGTTTTTCAACGCGCTCCTGTATTTCTGAGGTGCGCCCCGCTCCGCGCCACTTTCGCCAATGCCCGAATGCATGTAAGGTTGGGCCGATAGCCGATGCGCCGAGCCTACGGCTCCAGATACACGCGCACGCGGTTGCTTTCCCGTCCTTCGGCCGCGACGTAGAGCTCGGCCGGACCGGCGTTGACGAGCGCGGGGAGCTCGGCTTCGAGCAGATAGTAACCGATATACCCAGGGGCGAGCGTCGAGCGAGTCACGCGGAGCGGCACGCGATCGAGCCACACCTCGACGGGGACGGCGACCTGCGGCGGGCTTTCGAGCGGCGCCGCGAGTCCGGTCGGCCAGGCGGGACGAGTGATCCCAAGTCCCGTCGCGAGAATCTGAATCCGCGCGCCGGAGTGAGCCGCGCGGCCCGCGTCGAGCACAAGACCGCTGTCGGCGTCCAGAAGCAGAGGAGCGCCGTCTCGATCAACAAATATCGCCGGAGCGACGTTCTCGAGCTGTAAAGGCAGCGTAACTCCGCGTCCCCCCGCCTCGATCGCCAGCGCGAGCGAAGAGCCGGTGGCCTCGAAAGGAACCTGGATCTGCGATTCGCTCGCGGAAGAAGCCAGAATGGGAAACGTCAACTGGCCGGATTGCACGCGGTCTACGCGTCCGCCGAGCACGCTGAGCAGGGAACCGGGGGCGGCCGCGCGAACGCTGAAATCGGCCGCGTTCACGATCCGCAGGGTCCGTACCCGATGCGGGGAGGCCGTCGCGAAAAGTCCGTAGCCATCGAGCGCGACGTACAGTTGATTGCCGGTCTGGTCGAGACGGACGTCGGTGGCGCGGGCGGCAGGAAGACCGTCGCTGACAAGAGTCCAGGCGCCGGCGGGCCCCGCGGCAGTGAGGCTCGCCCGCATCAGGAACACGCCGCGTTCGGTGGCGGCATAGATTGCCGCGTCGGCGCCATCCAAACCGGCTGAACCGTTGGCGGAACCGCCGGCCGTAACGGCATAGGCTGGCGCGTCGGGGAGGTTCGCGGTCAAATCGTCCCAGTAGAGTCCGCCGTTCACGGTGCGCAGAACGTGTGGGCCCCGCCCGCCGAGTGCGGCGAGTGCGATTCGCGGTTCTCGCGCATCGACGTAAATGTGCTCGACCGGACCGCCTCCGCCCGCGCGTGAGAGCCGCCAGGAACGCCCGGCGTCGAGCGAACTCCAAATGCGGCCGTCCGAGGCTCCGGCGAACCGGAAGTCCCCGCTTCCCGCCGTGGCGCTCAGCGGAACGCCGAGCGAAGCCGAAAATGCGGCTCGTTCTTCCTCTTCCCGGCTGGCGGAGGAATCGCTGACGGCGACCCAATCTTTCGATCCGCCGGGCTGCCACTCGACCGGGCCGATCCCGTCGACCAGAAGTCGCGCTCCCGAGCCGCGGCCGGGGGTGGAAAGAATCCGGCGGACCGGGAGATTCGGCAGCGACTGGTTCAGGCTGCTCCAGGAAAGCCCCGCATCGGCGGAACGCCAGACGCCAAAATCATTCGCCACAGCCAGCTGCTCAACCGAAGACGGTGAGATGGCGAGATCGTGCTGCGGACCGCCGATCACAGGGCGATCCCGATAGGCGGTTAGATTCGTCCACTCGCGCCCACCGTCTTCGCTGCGATACACATTCGAGCCGAACAGGAAGAGGCGGCTCGGGTCCGACGCGAGGAAGCGAAGGCGTCCCGCGCGGGCTGGCGGTTCAACGGCCGGCGAGGGAGCCCATGCCTCGAAATCCGACGTTTCCCAAATGCGCCCGGACCGCGTTCGGGCATAGAGCTTGGCGCCGTCCGGAGAGTACCAGACCGAATCGGCGGGCCCGGTTGCCGGTCCTGCCAAAAACAAGTCGACGGATGAACTTCCAATGTGCCGCCAATCCGGCCTTGGAGCGAGAGCGCGCTCCTGTGCAACTGCCGTTCCCAGACCGGCGGCAGTTATGAACAGAATCAGTGCCCGCATTGTGTCAGTGCGACACATACCTGAGTACCATACTAACGCATCGACAGATCGGGCATTTTCCGATAGTATTGAAATCAAAGGGTTGGCGCCCATTGGGATATGGCTCTATTCGTGCACTGAATATTTGGTGCTAAACTCGTTTTTAGCTGAAGGCATGTTGAAAAAGCTTCCAAATCGCGCCGCAACGCTGGCCTTGGTCATAGCCGGTTGGACGGTGGCATGCCTCGGTCAGGTTCCGGGGATTCCGCTGGGCGGTGGCGCGGCGAAGGTGATTTCACTGACCGGGCAAGTCTCGGTGATGCGGGATTCGACCCCGTGGGCCTTAAGCGTGGGCGATGCCGTGCAGCCGCGCCAAATGATCCTTACGGGGCCCGACGGTTTTGCCGTGTTCGGGCTGGCGGACCGGAGCACATTCGAAGTCTATCCGAATTCGCGCGTCATTTTCCGGGATAACCCGGGTTCCTGGAAAGATCTTCTTGAACTCTTCATTGGACGCGTGAAGGTCCACATTGAAAAGTTAGGCGGACTGCCGAATCACAATCGCGTGCGTACGCCGACCGCCGTAATTTCGGTGCGCGGCACGACGTTCGACGTGGCGGTGGAAGACGAGGACGCAACCACGCTGGTGCTGGTGGATGAGGGCGCGGTGAACGTGCAGCACGTGCTGTTGCCAAGCGGCGACGGCAAGCTTTTGGGCGCTGGCGAATGGATCAGGGTGTACAAGCGGCAGCCGCTCGCGGCGAAACAGACGGATCGCGGCGGCGTGCTTCAGGGAGCGATGCGCGTCGCGGGAGACGTTCTCTACGGGATTCTGTACCGGAACGCGCAGACGTCGCGGCCCGGCGGCAGCGGCGGAAGTGGAGCCGGAACCTCCGTTCCCGGGTCTGCCGGTGGCGGCGCTCCGCTGCCAGGGGACACCGCGGCCGACCCTCCGCCACCTCCGCCTCCGCCTCCACCACCTCCTCCTCCGCCAGGCGGCGACTGAGATCTGGTGGACTCCTTGAGCGCCGCTCGATCGAAGATCCCGCTATTCTGGATGGTGATGGCCTCGCTCTCCGCCGCACCACCCGATTCTTCCGAGATTTCACGCTTGCGGAGCATGTCCTCGCGATTCGCGCCCAGCGAGATCCGCGTCGACACGAGCGGGCTCGACGCGGGCAACCGGGCCGCGCTCGCGAAACTGCTCGAGGCCGCGCACGTCATCGACGACATTTTTCTCACTCAGCGGTGGAGCGGGAATCGCGATCTCTGGAGACGTCTGCGCGCCGATTCAAGCGAGACCGGGAAGGCTCGTCTCCATTACTTCTGGCTGAACAAAGGCCCGTGGTCGGACCTCGACGAACATGCCGCGTTCCTGACGGGCGTACCGGCAAGGAAGTTGCCCGGCGCCAATTTTTACCCCGAAGACATGACGCGGGCGGAGTTCGACACCTGGGTGAGAACCTTGCCGAAAACGGAGCGCGAGAAGGCGGAGGGATTCTTTCACGTCATCCGCCGCGATGCGAAGACGCGCGCTTTGAGAGCCGTGCCCTACAGCCGCGAATATGGCCCGGACCTTCAGCGCGCCGCGAGGCTGCTGCGCGAGGCGGCCGCATCGACCGGGAATGCGTCGCTAAAGAAATTTCTCGCTCTTCGCGCGGATGCGTTTCTGAGCGACGACTACTACGCAAGCGACGTTGCATGGATGGATCTCGACGCGCCGCTCGACATCACGATCGGGCCGTATGAGACCTACAACGACGAGATATTGGGCTATAAAGCGGGTTTCGAAGCCTACGTGAATCTGCGCGACGACAAGGAAAGCGAAAAGCTGCGGTTCTTCGCGGATCATCTGCAGGCGGTGGAGGACAACCTTCCGATCGACGCGAAGTACCGCAATCCGAAGCTGGCGGCGTCGGCTCCCATTCGCGTGGTGAATGAGATTTTCGCGTCGGGCGACGGCGATCATGGCGTGCGCACGGCCGCCTACAATCTGCCGAACGACGAGCGGGTCGTTCGGGAGAAGGGCAGCAAGCGCGTGATGCTCAAGAACGTCCAGGAAGCGAAATTCCGCAGTACTCTGCTTCCCATCGCCGGCCGGATGCTGGCCGCGAACGTGCGCGCGGAGCTTAGTTTCGATGCGTTCTTTACGCATATTCTGGCCCACGAGTTAAGCCACGGGATTGGACCGCACCGGATTCAGACCGGCGGCCGGACCTCGACGCCCCGTCAGGAATTGAAGGAGCTCTACAGCGCGATCGAGGAAGCGAAAGCGGATGCGACCGGATTGTTCATGCTGCAATTGTTGGCCGATCGCGGGCATCTTCCGCGGTTCCAGCCGAGAGCGGTGTATACCACGTTCGTGGCGTCGGCGTTCCGTACGCTCCGGTTCGGCCTGCATGAAGCGCATGGCAAGGGAATGGCGGTTCAGTTCAACTATCTGCTCGACAAAGGGGCGATCGTGACGGCTCCGGACGGGACATTTGCGCCCGATCTTACTAAGTTTAAGTCCGCGGTGCGGGACTTGACGCGGGACCTGCTGACAATCGAAGCTACGGGCGACTACGCGGCGGCGAAGAGCATGTTGGACCGGCTGGCGGTAGTGCGGCCACCCCTTGCGGCTGCCTTTGAAAAGCTCAAGGATCTTCCCACGGACATCGAACCGCGGTTCGTGACCGCCAACGAAATCTACCGTAGAACGGATCCGTGAGCGCCTCGGCAAGGATGTCGAGCGGTTTTCGAACCTGGAGTCGGGGCGGACGGCGGCAATGGATTCGCGCTAACGCTCGATCTCATTTCCCGCGTGCCGCGCCGGCCCTGAATCCGGGCGCAACGAGCGTGCCGGCTATCGGCTGCGGGTTTGGCGATTGCACGCTGAAGTTGAACGAGGATCTCCCGCCGATTCGCGAGGCGACGCCGATCGGCTTGAGTATTCCGATGATCGAGCGCTCGAAGCCGCGGACGGCCGGACGCGTGCTCGGCATTCGCCTGGAACCCCCTCCTTCTCTCCGGCGTGCAAGAATGGAATATCCGTGAGAACTCTTTGCGCAATCCTTCTCTTCGCGTCCGCCGCCGCGGCACAACACAACCAACTGACTCAAAAGGAAAAGGCGGAGGGCTGGACGCTGCTTTTCGACGGCAAGAGCTTTGACGGCTGGGAAGATCCGACTCGAAAGACGCCTCCCGGCGATTCTTTCGTCATTGCCGACGGCTGCCTTATGGCAACCCGCAAGCCGCGCTTCAACGAAGATCTCTTCACGCGGGAGCGGTTCGAAAACTTCGAACTTGTCTTCGACTGGCGCATTTCCGAGGCCGGCAACAGCGGCGTGAAGTACCGCATCCAGGACCACCTCTGGGTCGACGACCCTCCCGGGACGAAGTTTGAAGATCAGGTGGCGCTCGCCTACAAGAACCGCGTCACGAAGCGTCCGGAGAAAGGGCACGATTACGTCGTCGGCTTCGAGTATCAATGCATCGACGACGAGGGGCACCCGGATGGCCGCCGCGGCGGAAGTCACGGTTCGGGCGCGCTTTACGACACCGTGGCGCCGGTCACGCGGGCGGCGAAGCCGGTAGGCGAATTTAATTCGTCGCGTCTCCTCGTGAACGGAAGCCACGTGGAACACTGGCTTAACGGGGTAAAGGTAGTGGACGCCGATCTGAGTTCGAGCGTCGTCGCCTTGAGCGCGGCGAAGCGTTGGGGTCCGGATTCGAAGGTCTACGAGCTCCTCGTGAAGCAGCCGGTGAAGCGCGGCCGGATTTCGCTTCAGAACCACAATGACGACGCTTGGTTCCGCAACCTCAAGATCCGGACGCTGAGGTAGCGGATGGAAGCAGGTGCTTCTGGATCTTTCCAAGAGCGGTGCGCGGCAGCTTGTCCACCGCGATGAACGCGCGCGGTACTTTGAACGACGCAAGGGCCGCGCGGCACTTCGCCTCCGTCGCTTCCGCGTCGAACCCGGCGCCCGCCACGATGTACGCCACCGGTACCTCGCCCCGCACGCGGTCCGCCACGCCCGCGACCGCGGCCTCCTTCACACCCTCCTGCCCGCACAGAAACTCCTCGATCTCGCGCGGGTAGATGTTGAAGCCTCCGGAAATGATCAGGTCGCTCTTGCGGCCCTGCAGGGTGTAGTAGCCGTCCGCCGCCCGCACCGCGATATCGCCGGTGCGAAAGTAACCATCCGCGAACGCCGCGTCCGTGGCTTCTTCGCGCCTCCAGTATCCTGGGAATACGTTCGGTCCCTTGACGTACAGCTCACCGCTTTGTCCGTCGGCAACGCACAGGCCATCGGGATCGAGCACGCGCGCCGAGACGCCGGGAAACGGCAGTCCTACCGTTCCCGCGCGCCGTTCGCCCACGTAGGGATTTCCCATGTTCATCAGCGTCTCCGTCATCCCGTATCGTTCCAGGATGCGGTGGCCGTAACGCGCTTCGAAATCCTCCAGCACCTGCGCGGGCAATGGAGCGGAACCGGACACAAACAACCTCATGAACGCGCCGATTTCACAGGCGGCTTCCGCGGGCAGATCGAGCAGCCGCACGTAAATCGTGGGCACTCCGAAGAAAAGAGTGGGACGGAAGTCGAGGAACTCCGAGGCCGCCTTCCGATGCTCAAACCGCTCCAGCATCCTCACGCGGCAACCCGAGATCAGCCACGTGTGCAAACCGTTGCCGAGTCCGTGGACGTGAAACAGAGGGATCGCGAGCAGGAGGCGGTCGGCTTCGCCGATCTGCCAGCACGTGATCAGGTTCAGCGCGTTCGTGGCCAGGTTGTTGTGCGTGATCACCGCGCCTTTCGAAGCCCCCGTGGTTCCGGAAGTGTAAATGATGCCCGCGGGAGCGTCCCCGTCGAGCGCGGGAGCCGCCGGCCGGTCCGCGGGAAGCGCAGCCGCTTCACGAGCGAGTTCCGCCGCCTCGGATGCCGTCACCAGGAGACGCGGTTCCGCATCGCTTACGATGTGCGCAACCTCGCGATCCTTGTACAAGACGTTCACGGGCACGAAAATCACGCCCGTTTTCAGACAGGCGAGATAGAGATCGATCATCTCGACGCAGTTGGCGAGTTGCACGCACAAACGGCCGCCTTGCTCGAAGCCGCGCGCGGTGAGCGCCCTCGCCATTCGATTGGCGCGGGCATCCATCTCCCCGAACGTGTAGCTTGCGCCTTCGAACTCGAGCGCCGTCTTGCCGCCTCGGCCCAAAAGAGAGAGATCGAACAGATTTATCAGATTCATGTGGAATCTAGCTCCGCTGGCATCGTGGACAGAAATGCGTCCCGCGTTGCGCCAGCAAGATCCGCCGGATGGGCGTGCCGCAGACGACGCACGGTTCGCCATCCTTTTGGTAGACGCGATGCCGTAACTGGAAACTGCCGCGCTCGCCATCGGCGTCGACGTAGTCCGAGATGGAAGATCCGCGGCCCGCGATCGATTCCTCGAGAGTTTCGACGATCGCCCCCAGCAGCCGCCGCGCGCGCTCGCGGCTCAGGCGGCTCGCGACTGCGCGTGGATGAATGCGCGCCCGGAACAGCGCCTCGTCGCAATAAATATTGCCTAGGCCGCGAAGGAACGCCTGATTCAAGAGCAGCGGCTTGATCTTCGTCGCGCGCCCGCGCAGGCGTTCCAGAAACTCGTCGGCGCCGATCTCGAGCGGATCGGGTCCAAGCGCGGCTGCGCGCTCCGGAAGCCCACGCCCCTCCTTGACTTCGAGGCGTCCGAACTGGCGTATATCGTCGTACAATAGCGACCCCTGGTCGAGCGTAAAGATCGCGTGCGTGTGGCGGCCGGGCTCAGCCGCCGCGTCCAGCAACAGCTTCCCCGTCATGCCGAGGTGAACGATCAGATTCGCGCCGCGATCAAGCTCAAACACAATGAACTTTCCGTGCCGCCGCACGGCCCCGATGCGGGCGCCGGCCAGCCGCGCCGATGCGGTCTCCGCGTCTCCCCGCAGCACACGGGCGCAGCGGAACTCCGCGTTCAGGATCAGCCGTCCTTTGAGACGCGGCGCGAGCGACCGCACGATGGTTTCGACTTCGGGAAGTTCCGGCAAGCTAGTACACTTGAACCAGGATATCCCCGTCTTCGATTCGCGGCCGGTAGACGGAAATCGCCTGCGCAGGGTTGTGAACATTGACTTCCGTGCGGCAATCCCACTCCCACATGCGCCACGGACAGGTGAGCACGCGCCCGTGCAGTTCGCCGTGGCCGAGAGGCCCGCCGCGATGCGGGCCGATCCCGTCGACGGCGTGGATCTCGCCGTCCACGCCGCGGATCGCGAGGGTCCGTCCCAGCGCCTCCACTTCCATCGCCGAACCCGGGGCGAGGTTCGACTTCGCGCCAGCGTTCACTGTTAGCATGGCCGGCAAATCTCCTTGGCGCTGCCGATGAGCATAACGGCGTTGACCTCGCCGGTGGCGCACTTGCGGGTGCTCGGAGCCAGCTTCATCGGATCTTCTATTTTAGATCAAAGCGAACGAAATGGCAGTTGGGGGTTGGACGAAGATCCGCCGATCTACAAATCGAATTGTGACGGAGAGCCTTGTCAAGGGCCCGGACGATTTCACCACATGCCGCGACGATCTTGCCTGGCCACGCGCTGCGCGTCGAAGTGGCTGGTAGTTCGTTTCCGAGGTTTCGACCGCAATCTCCACACCGGCGAAGGCCCAAGCGGAACGCGAAAACAGGTCAGTGTCCAAGAGGTCTATCAGCGCCGAACCGCCGTTTCGCGCCTCCAATTACCGGTCTTGCCCTGAGGCGCTCGTGACGGTTCGTCCAGCGTAATGGACGGTCAGCCGTTCTCCCTTGAAACCAATCCCCGGGGCACGTACCCTAATACCAGCGCTAAAACTCATCACCTCGTCGTGACTTTAACAGTCAAAAGGGAGGATTTAATGGTAAAGGCCACACAATTCGTTCCTCGCACCTGGTGGGGGATTGTTTCGCTCGCACTTCTTGTCAGTGGAGCCCTGGAAGGTCAAGTTTCACGGGGCACGATCCTGGGGACGGTTGTCGACCCGAGCGGGACCCGCGTTCCAAGAGCCCGCGTGACGGTTCGTCAGACCGCTACCAACTTCGATCGTTCAACCAGCACGGACGAACTGGGGGACTACGAACTGGTTGGACTTGCCGTGGGGCAGTATACGGTCGAGGTGGAAGCCGCTGGATTCAACCGGGAGTCTCGCACCAATATTAATCTGAGCGTGCAAAACCGGCTGCGCCTGGACTTTACCTTGAGGTTGGGCGCTGTCTCCGATACAGTCACCGTGGAGGGACAGGCGACACTTATCGAGGGTGAGAACTCAGCGCGCGGCCAGATCATACAAAGCAAGACGATCGTCGACCTCCCCCTGAACGGGCGCGACTTCCTGGATCTGCCGCTGCTTTCCGCCGGTGTTAACGTCGGCGCGCCCGGCAATGCGCAATCCAACTATTTCGACAAAACGATCGCCGCGAACGGCCAGCCTGCCGACTACAACGAATACTACATCGATGGGATCGTGAGTACGGTCCCGCTCGACGCGCTGCCGGGGCCGAAGCAGTCGCCGGACTCCATTCAGGAATTCAAAGTGATGACCAGCACCTATTCGGCTGAGTTCGGAGGCAAGTCCGGCATTCACTTGAACCTCATCTCCAAATCCGGGACCAATGCCTTGCATGGCTCCGTATTCGAGTTCATTCGCAACGACAAGCTGGATGCGAGGAATTTTTTCGCGCTGGGCAAGCCCCCGTTCCGCAGGAACAACTTCGGCGCGAGCGCCGGTGGCCCGATTCGCAAGGACAAGCTGTTTTTCTACGGCGCCTATGAGGGGACGCGTATCCGGCAGGGCGTCACCCGTGTGAGCCGGGTTCCCACCGACGCCCAACTTAGCGGAAACCTCTCGTCGCTAGCGCAGCTTTACGATCCGTTCAGCAGCGCGCCCGATCCGGATCGGGCAGGCCAACGAATCCGCGCCCCGCTTGCGGGCAACATCATTCCCGCGAGCCGTCTCGATCCGATTACCACGAAGCTAGCCAGGCAGTTCTATCCAGCCCCGAATGCCCCGGACCCCGTTCGCAACTATGTATCTTCCCTCAGCCTCCAGACCAGCCCCGATATTTACACGGGCAAAATCGACTGGCGGGTGAAAGACAACCACACGGCATTTCTCAAGTACAGCATCAGCACCCGCCCCGCATACAACCCTGGGGCCTTCCCTCTGCTCGGTGGAGACAATCAGCTCGTGCGCCCGCAGCAAGCCGGAATGAGCGATACCTGGGTTGTGAGTCCGCGAACCGTGGCTGAGTTCAGTGTCGGCTACAGCCGCTTTATCGCCAATTTCATTCAGCAAAATGTCGGTAAGGATATCGCGGGGGAAGCGGGGATTCTCGGCACGTCCAGAGATCCTTTTACCTTTGGAGCGCCCATTTTCGGCGTATCCGATTTCGCCGGATTCGGAGATTTCGGATTCCGTCCGAACGTCGAAACCGACAATCAGTATCAGGGCCTGGCCAAGGTTTCACACCGGCGCGGCGCTCACAGCCTCAAGGCCGGAATCGATTACCGAAAATTCGCCTGGCATCAGTTTACCGATGGCTCTTTTAACGGCAATTTTCAATTTACCGGGATCTTCACCACGCAGCGAACGTCGCTCGGTTCGAATAGCGGGCTGGCGGACATGTTGTTGGGCACGCCTGCCTCTGCAAGCGTGTCCGGCGGCGTCGATCGCGTCAGGATGTTTAGCTGGAGTCTGTATTCGTTCGTCACAGACGACTGGCAAGTGAGCCGTAACCTGACGCTGAACTTCGGGCTGCGCTGGGAGTTCAACCAGCCCTTCACCGAAGCGCAGGACCGCTGGGTGTCCTTCAACCCGGCGACCGGCAAAGCGGTGTACCCACGAACGGCGAATACCTATGGCCGAACGATTCCCTTTCCGTTCGAACAGGCCGACCTGAAGGAGTTGTTCCACGCGCGGTACGGGAACTTTGCGCCTCGTTTCGGTTTCGCCTACCGCCCCTTCGGATCGAACCGGACAGCGGTGCGCGGCGGTTACGGCATCTACTTTAACAATCCCTTTTCAGTGGACCTGCTGAATGTGGGCGGCAATTTTCCCTGGCGGCTGACTCGCACCGTGATCTCCGATCCGGTGATTCCGCAACTGAACGTCCGCGATGCGCTCGTCAGCGGATCGCTCCCGCCGCTATTCAACATTATCTATTCGCACGAGCGCGAA
This sequence comes from Candidatus Sulfopaludibacter sp. SbA3, assembly GCA_945893365.1. Classification (GTDB taxonomy): domain Bacteria; phylum Acidobacteriota; class Terriglobia; order Bryobacterales; family Bryobacteraceae; genus SYKU01. Next base: position 24,895 of record CAMDED010000063.1, read on the forward strand.
CGCCGCGAAGGGATCACGCAGCAGTGGTCTTTCGGGGTTCAGCAGGAGGTTTTCGGGGGCATTGCTCTCGACCTCAGCTACGTCGGGTCGAAGCGCGACCACGGATTGATCTACGGCGTTCCCTTCAATCAGCCGGCTCCGGGCCCGGGAGCGGTCCAGCCCCGCCGCCCCTATCCTCAGTTCAACAACCTGACCGCCTATATGACCAACGGTTCCGGCAGCTATCATTCGCTGCAGGCGCGTGTCGAGAAACGCTACTCCCGTAATTTGGGCATTCTAACCTCTTATACCTGGAGCAAGACCCTCGATGACAATGAGGGATTTGAGGGAAGCCGCCTGATCAGCCCATACAAGGAAAAGGGCCTCGGCAGCATGCATCGGGCTCACGTCTTCACCAGTGCGTTCAACTACCTGCTGCCCTTCGGCAAGGGTCAGGCGATTTTGAATAGCGCCAATCCAGTAGTCGACGCGATTCTGGGCGGATGGCAGACGTCGGGCATTCTGACGCTGCAGTCCGGCTCGCCATTCAACGCGGGAGTGGCTGGAGACCTCGCCGGATGCGGGTGTACGAATCGTCCTAACCGCATCGGCAGCGGCAACCTCGAATCCGGAACGAGTATCAGCCGCTGGTTTGACGTATCGGCGTTTGCGCTTGCGCCTCCCTTCACGAATGGGAATGCCGGGCGCAACATATTGATCGGCCCCGGTCTCGAAAATCTGGATTTTGCGCTGTTCAAGAACTTTTCGATTAAGGAGAAGGCCGCGCTGCAATTCCGCTGGGAGCTGTTCAATTCGTTGAACCACGCGAACTTCGGTTTTCCCGCGGCGACAATTAACGTTCCGGCTACCGCCGGTCAGATCTCGAGCGCAGCGTTAGGGAGGCAGATGCAGTTTGCCCTGAAATTCACCTTCTAATGCCGATCGGAAAGACAGCACGGCTGCTCTCGACGGCGATTAGCGCAGCGCATGTTCTCCTGGCCCAGACTCCCACTTTCCTGGTGGTTAGGGACGCCTCTGTTTTCGACTCGATCAGCGGCGCCATGTTGCCTGGGCGCACCGTTATCATTGAGGGCGAACGCATCCAGGCTATCGGGACGCCGGACCAACGGGTACGCCCGCCGCGGGGTGCCCGCGTCATTGATGGCCGCGGAAAATTCCTGATCCCCGGTCTGATCGATGCGCACGCGCACTCGACCTACGTGTTGGACTTTGCCCACATGACGGGCGATCAGATTTTCCCGTTGTTTCTCGGCAATGGCGTCACCTCGATCCGATCCACGGGAGATCTGATCGTCGCCCAAAGGTTACTCACCCGCTACGCCGAGGCGCATCCGGAGCTCTCTCCGAGGTTGTTTCTGTGCAGCCCTCTCATCGACGGAGATCCTCCGTTCCACGGCTATTGGGGCCGGCCTGTGACGAATCCCGATAAAGTCCCGGCCCTTATCGAAGACATGGCCGCGTGGGGAGCCACCACGGTCAAACTTTACGTGGGGACAGAGCGCCCGGTGGGGCGCAAAGTAATCGAGCAGGCTCACAAACACGGGCTGGTGGTGGCGGGCCATCTGGGAAAATATTCCGCTCAGGATGCCGTAGCCGACGGGATCGACTGCCTGGAGCACATTTGGGGCGTATTCAATTTTATCTTCCCGCCGGGACCGCCGAAAGCCGGAACGACAGCCCTCGAGCGGCGAGCGAACGTCGATCTGGAGAGTCCGATCGCGAAGGATCTGATTCAGGCCATTAAGGCACGTCGGGTGTTTGTCGATCCCACGCTGACAGTCTTTCGGAACATGCTGCTTCTGGCCGATTTGCCAGAGTACTACCAGCACCCGGATAACGCCGCGATGCCGGAGCCGTTGATGAAGTATTGGTTGAAATATCGCGAGGACCGAATGAAGACAACCTTCAGTCCGGAGACTCTCGATCTACGCCGGCGGGAGTTTCAAAAGTATAAGGACCTGACCGGTATTCTCTATCGTGCGGGCGTCCCCCTGCTGGCCGGCACAGATACGCCGGAGCCGTTTTGCCCGCCTGGATCTTCCCTGCATCAGGAGCTTGAACTTCTCGTGGAATCGGGACTGCCGCCGGCCGCGGCCCTGCAGGCGGCGACAATTAACAATGCGCGCGTTCTCCGTGCCGACGGAAAGCTGGGGAGTATTGCGCCAGGGAAGCTGGCCGACATGCTGATTTTGGATGCCAATCCTCTGGCGTCGATTCAAAACTCGCGCAAGATTTCGAAAGTGATCAAGGGAGGCCGGGTCTATGATCCGAAAACCCTGCTGCAGGCGGTGCGGTAGCGGATTGCTGGCAGCACGAAGGCCGATTTAAGCCGGGGCCTTTCCGTAATCCTTGATCTTCATCGGCTCGCCGCCTTTCAACGCCGATTGGTGCGCGACAATTCCCGGCGCGGTGTATGCGATCGCTTCCCAGATATTCACCGCTGGGTGGCGATCCTCCTGGATCGCGCTGACGAACTCGTGGACCAGGAAGGTGTGCGAACCGCCGTGGCCGCTCCTCACGCGCATCGATTCCGGCAGCCGCTCCATATAGTTCGGCTGCTTAAAGGCTTCGAGCTTCACATTGCCTTGAGGATATCCGTTGTCGTCGAGAACCGTCTTTCCATCCCTGCTGATCTGAACGACCGTGTTCGGCGATTTCTCGGGCCGCTCCATGATGTACGAAAGCCTGTCGCCGAAGAATTGGCCTCGCTCGGTTCCGCCGGCGGCTACGTGCCAGAATACCGCGATACGGCTCGAGTGGCCTCCGGAAGTTTTGAAGAAGGCTGTCGTGTTCCAGAATGGGTTCTTGTACTGGTTGGTCTGAAGAACCTCATGGCCGTCGCCCCAGCCAACCGCCTGCACCTCCACCAGTCTCTCTCCGGTAACGGGAACGACCATGCCGGTCGAGTGTGTGGGATAGTGCATGGGCGGAAGCCCGTGACGCCACGTCGGAAATCCGCGATCGTCGTACATGAGCGGGATCAGTCCTTCGTGGTGATACTCGGCTTCCGAATAAAAGATCGTGCCGAATTTGCCCTCCTTCGCCCACTCTCGACACGTGATGATCTCCGGACGATAGTAGCTGGTCTCGGCCATCATGTACTTCAGACCGGTGCGTTTGACCGTATCGAGAATACGATCGAGTTCCTCGATCGTCATCGCCGCCGGCACGGCGCTGATGACGTGCTTGCCGGCCTTCATCGCTTCCAGATCCATCCAGGCGTGCAGCGGCAGTGGTGTGAAAACAGCTACCGCGTCGAGCCCCGGGTGCTTCAGGAACTCACGAAAGTTACGGTAGCTGCTATTGCATTTGTAAACTTCAGAGAGCCGCTGCAGTCGATCCGCCCTCAAATCGCAAACCGCGGCGACATTGCAGTTCGGGTGCAGATGCCATTGAAAGGAGGCGCCGAATCCCCCGCCAACTACTCCGATTTTCAGTTGCTTTCCCCCAGCCGGCCGCGGGGCCTGAGCCGCGTCCATCAGCGTTGACGCGGCGGCAAGGCCCGCCGGCCCTCCCACTCCCTTGAAAAGGTTTCGTCGTGTGAGCCCGTCTCGATCCGTGTTCATCGCAAACCTCCTTCCGGATGCATGAATAGATTCATTGTAGTGTCTGAAAAGCGGATTGCAAGTTAACGCGTCGTTTCGAAATCGTCCACATTTATATTTTTTGCTTGAACACAAACCGAAAAAGGACGTATACTCTGTATCGAATATGCTGGAAACCCAATCCGGCAGGAGGGTATTTCATGTCCAAGTGTGTCGTCTGGATCGCTCTCGCTATTCTCGTACCCAGCGCCTGGGGACAGGCGACGGGCAGCATTCTGGGCACTGTTTCCGATACGACCGGTGGTGTGATCGTCGGAGCGCGAGTCAGCGCTACGAACGCCGGTACGAATGTAAGCCGGGAAGCCGTCACCAACCACGCCGGCTACTACCAAATTGACAACCTGCTGCCTGGTGAATATGTCGTCAACACCGAAATGGCCGGCTTCAAGAAAGCAGTGCACTCCAAATTCGAGTTGCAGGTGGCGCAAGCGGCGCGTCTGGATCTGGCCCTCGAGGTCGGAGAAACGAGCCAGTCGGTGGAAGTGGCCGCTGCGGCTCAGTTGGTCAATACCGTGGATGCCTCGGTTGGGCACGTCGTGGGCGTGCGCGAGACACGCGAATTACCTCTGAATGGACGCAATTATCTGCAATTGGCTGCACTCGTCCCGGGGACCGCTCAGTACGGATTACGCTCGTTCTACAACTCGGGACTGACCGACAACCAGGGCTCCGTGATTTCAGGGGGCGCCGGCGAGGACCGCAACGAGGTTACGCTCGACGGCGTTGGCGTCAAGAGTTATATGATCAACGTGGCCTACGTGCCCTCGATCGACGGTATCCGCGAGTTCAAGGTCGAAACCGACCCCTATTCGCCAGATCTTGGCAGGAGCGCCGGAGCGCAGATCCGGCTCGAATCGAAGAGTGGTACGAACCTGTACCACGGTACTCTGTTTGAGTTCCTTCGGAACAGCTCACTTGACGCGAAGAACTATTTCGATCGCAAAGACGTGCCTATCCCCCAATTTCAGCAGAACCAGTTTGGCGGCAGCTTGGGCGGGCCGATAAAGCGGAACAAGCTTTTCTTCTTTTTCAACTATGAGGGATTCCGAGCCCGCAAGGGACAGACGATCTTCGGGACCGTTCCCACTCCCCTGATGAAACAGGGCATTTTTTCGGAAGAGGGCCGGCGGATTTTCGATCCCCTGACAACCCGCCCCGATCCGGCTACTCCCGGACGCACATTACGCGATCCCTTCCCCAACAACACCATCCCGTCCATCCGCTTCAACGCGGTGTCCGACTTCTTTGCGAAAAATCTATACCCCAATCCAACCGGGCCCGGCTTTATCAGCAACTACGCGACCTCGGCGAAAGACAGGACCCAGCGTGACCAGATCAATGCGCGGCTCGACTACAATCCGCGGGAGAAGGACACGCTGTTCGCCCGGTTCAGCTTCAACGACTCGACCCTCTACCAAGCCCGGGGCATTTTCAATCAAGGGTCGCTTCCCGGCTTCGGCGATGACTTCATCAGCGGAACTCGAAACATTGTGTTGTCGGACGTGCATACCTTCAACCCCACCACTGTTCTCGAGGGCAAGGCATCCTACTACCGCAATTTCCCCTCCCTCACGCCGGAACAGTTAGGCAATGACGTCAATGCCAGGCTTGGAGTGAAGGGCGTGCGGCAGAACGAGCCTCTCAATCCGGGTGTTAGCGGATTCAACAATCCCGCGTCAAATCCCTTTGCGCCGGAATTTTTCGCGGCGAATCAATTCCAATATGTGTTGAATCTCACGAAGGTTCTCAACAAGCACACGCTGAAAGGCGGCGGTGAATACAACAGATTGCAGCTTTTTGAGGTTGCGCCGCGGTATCCGCAGGGGCTATTCAATTTCACCGGCGACTTCACAGGCGATCCGACAGCGACGCTCGGGTCCACTGGAAGACCGTTTGCCGATTTCCTGCTTGGATTCCCGGTCAGCGGCCAAACCATCCGCGGCGATACGGCTGGCCAGTTGTTCCGGAACATGTGGAGTTGGTACTTCCTCGATAGCTGGCGCGCCACCTCGAACCTGACGTTGACGCTGGGCTTGCGCTATGAATTCACCGGTAATCCATTTGACAAGTACGATCGTATCTCCAATTTTGATCCAACGCGAGGGCTGCTAATCGCCGGAAAAAACGGGGTGAACCGGTCGACCATTGACAGCGATCTCAATAATTTCGCCCCACGCTTCGGTTTCAATTATCACTTTCCAGGCGCGAAGACCTCCATCCGCGGCGGCTATGGGATCTTTTACGACATCCTTCAAATGAACGTGTTCAATGCGGTGCGGGCCAACGTGCCGTTCACCGAGTTCCGGAATTTCAACGTCGACAACCCGATCGCCAAGATCCCGCCAGTCGGCATCCAGGAAGTATTTGGAGAAGGAAACTCGCAACCGCCCGTGCCCTCTCTCTCGAACTTCGATACTCACCTGCGACAGGGTTATTTGCAGCGAACTTCGCTCAATATCGCACGGCAGTTTGGCGCCGATCTCGTCGCCGACGTGGGTTACGCGCGTGAGAAGAAGACAAAATTCGTGGGGGGCAGAGATCTGAACGCGCCCGTCGCGCTTGGCACATTCCTCCGTCCCTATCCGCAGTATCTCGGTCTGGGTCAGAATACGAACTTGCAGGACGGCGACTATCACGCTCTTCTGGCGAAACTCGAAAAGCGCTTTTCGAAGGGCCTCAGCTTCCTGGCTTCGTACACATATGCCAAGGCGATCGATAATGTATCGAGCGGCACCGGAGGCATCGGCGCGCCGGGAGACGCCGGCTTTCAATACGCTTACTGTTTTTCCTGCAATCGCGGCCGGGGCGCTTCCGACAATCGGCAGCGTTTTGTGTTGAGCGGAGTCTATGAATTGCCGTTCCTTAAAACCGCTGAGCCGCTTGTCAAGGCAATCGCGGGCGGGTGGCAGCTATCCGGGATCTTCGCCGCCCAATCCGGCTTCCCGTTCACGCCGGTCATTGCGGGCGATAATGCTCTAGCGGGAACCGGCGGGCAGCGGCCGAACCGTATTTTGGGAGCGGACCCTTTCAGTTCCGGCACGCGGGTTCCGCAGAGATGGTTCGACGGGAGAGCCTACGAGGTAGCGCCACGCGGACAATTTGGAAATTCCGGTAAAGGTATTCTGGATGGTCCGGGCCTCGTCAACGTCGATATCGGTCTGATGAAGAGCTTCGCCATACGGGAGAATACGAGGCTGCAGTTCCGCGCCGAGTTCTTCAATCTTGGCAACCATCCGAACTTTGCGCCGCCCAACGCTACGGTGAACAGCACCTCCGTCGGGATCATTTCCTCGACGGTTACTGAAGCACGGCAGATCCAATTTGGATTACGATTAGACTTTTAGGTATGGGAATACCTGCGCTTCTGACGCTGCTGTTCTTCGTCAGCCTCGCCTTTCCCGCCGAGTCCTGGAAAACCCATTACGAGTCGGGACTGCAGCTCCTCGATCAAGGCAAGTATGCCGAAGCGCAGGAGAGCTTCAAGGCGGGAATCGCCGGGAACCCCGGCAGTTCCGAAATGCACAATGCTCTGGGCTTGGTCGCGCTTCAAACGGGAGAGCCGCGTGTCGCCGCTGCTAGCTTTGAAAGAGCGCTCGTGCTGCGACCTGACGATGGGAAGATTCTGTACAACCTCATTTCCGCATACCTGGGTTCCAACCAGCCTCTTCCCGCCTTGCAAAAGACCGACCAGCTTCTGGCGGGCAAGAGCGGCGATCCCGCTCTCTACGTTCAAACCGGCGAGTTGCTTTCCCGCTTTGGCCACGTAGCTCATGCTCTCCAGTGCTATCGAGCCGCGGAGGGAAAGAGCAACAAAACTCCGGAGAATCGAGCAGTAATACAAAAGCTCCTGGCCGAAGCGGACGCGCAGATCGAGCGTGACCGGCAGGTCATCAGCCGGCTTGAGGTTTCGCTCCGATCGGATACTAGCCGGCCCGAACCCTACTTCCAGCTTGGACTGATGTGGATCAAGCTCGGGCAGTTTTCCCGCAGCCTGGAGTTGCTCGATCCGGCAGCGGCGAAGTTTTCGAACTCCGCTGAGATCCTCCTCGCTTATGCGTTGGCTTGCTACTTCACGGGCCAGGACGAAAAGGCGGAAGCGGCCTACAAGCGCCTCGTGCGGATGCAGCCTGAATCGGAGCAGGTTTATTTCGCCTTAGGAAACTTCTACGCCGATGTAGGGAAGCTCACGGATGCGGCCGCATCTTTCCGTCGAGCCGCCGCGAAGAATACCAGGAATTATCTCCATCGGTACATGCTGGGCGTCGTTCAGTTCCGGCTTCAAAGCTATCCCGAGTCGGAGGCGTCGCTGAGAATGGCATTGAAGCTGAACGGTTCTCATGCGGATTCATACTTCTGGCTGGGGAAAATTCATCTCTTGCAGGCGGAAAAAGAAAAGGCGCTCGAATGCTTTGAGCGCGCCGTGAAACTCGAGCCGAAGCATTTAGGCGCGTACTATCAATTGGGATTGCTCTACGCCCGAAACGGCGAGAAGGAAAAATCAAGGGACGCGATGGAGATGCAGCGGCAACTCAACGCGCAGATGCACAAGGGCCTGGTTGCCTTGCGGATGCCCTAAAAATCCCGGGCGTCCGAAATCTGCGTTGCAGTTATTTCAGTAGCAAATCGAGGAGACGGTTTCCTCGGTCTTCATCTCAGTTAGCTTCAGCTTCTCCTCCAATAAACTCGAGTTCTCGGCTTTCGGACAGATAGACGCGCACGATTTGCAGCCCGTCCGATTCCATGTGGCGAACTGCGTTCACAAGATCGTGCATCAACGGGTGTCTCTGCCGCTCAGTCCGACCAGTCCAAAGGCAGGCCCACCGCCACCTTAGGCGCAGTTCTTCAGTTCTTCAAGGTATGCGCATCGCTCCGATGCGGACGTCTGAGATAATGCGATTGATAACGACGAACAAAAATACCGCTATTGGACTAAAACTTGGATTGCAAATCGCAGAAGAGGATCGCGTCAGCGCCGTTCGTTGCCTCAATTGCGCGATACGCCCGGCGGACCGCAGGGGAATAATCATGCTCCGTGATCCGAATTGGTACGCGAGGACGATCGAATTGCTTCGACTCGCACTTGATGCGGGTCCCAATACGCCGAACCTACGTGAGTACGTCGCGAAGTTCGGCACCCACGGGTATGCCTTTGGAATCACGACGGACCATGTTGCTTATCTCGTGGATCTCAACATCCAACTCACACCCGTCCCGAAGGCGTTCGGCAACGAGACCATACGGCGGTGGAAGACCCTCAACCAGCTACTTGTCAGAGCGTACCCGTCGGAGCTGGTTGCGTCTGATCCGCTTGAGGAGGAGTTCTTGGGGCTGGCTGCCCTTGTCGGATTCCCGACTCTCGAAGAAATCGCACGTTTGGTCTGCGGTGCTTGGGATGAGGAAGGCATCCTAAGTATTGACGTTCCCAAGACATTTGGCCTATTCCGAATCAACTCCAAGAGAGAACGCGAGCCCAAGACTTTCAAGATGGGACAACGCATCGTTGACCTCTCTCATAAACTCTTCATTATGAAGGCATTCCTACCTGAGTCCCTTCGTCAATTGATCGAGAGCCTCGACCGACGAATGAGCATGCCGCTGATTGCCGGAATTGAGACGCCGCACGTCACCGCTTTCGAGCGTATTGAGTTCTTGCGCAATGGCTGGCTCCACGGTCGACGTTTCATCGGCAGCGAAGCGTGGCTTATCACTTTCATGATCGCCCTACTTTACTTCGGCCCTAAGCCCGTCAGCGAGTAGGGCAATGCGCCATTTTGCAACGAGAGGCGCCTGGGCCGCCAGCCCGGTTCCCGTTTGGTTTGCAACCACGCCATCGCGCAACTCCGGGTATTTCTTGCAGGCTCGCGATCCATGGCAAATGCCGACGGATCACCAGCCGCCGCTCAAAGCCATTGCATTTGACGAATTTCCACCTGCACTGACGCGTCGACAGGTGATGTCCGAGTTGGCGGCTGCCGTCACAAGGTAACGCCGCCGTCGACGCTCAAGGCCTGTCCGGTGACATAGTTGTTGGGCTCTAGGAAGAACCGCACCGCTCGCGCTACGTCCACGGCGCGTCCGAAGCGGCTCACGATGCCTTCGTTCAGAAAGCGGTCGTATTTGCCGGCCGCTATCGAATCCCCTCTTCCCGCCTTGCAAAAAACCGACCAGCTTCTGGCGGGCAAAAGCGGCGACCCCGCTCTTTACGTCCAAACCGGCGAGCTGCTTTCCCGCTCTGGCCACGTAGCTCATGCTCTCCAGTGCTATCGAGCCGCGGAGGGAAAGAGCTGGCTGGGGAAAATTCATCTGTTGCAGGCGGAAAAAGAAAAGGCGCTCGAATGCTTTGAGCGCGCCGTGAAACTCGATCCGAAGCATTTAGGCGCGTACTATCAAACGGGCTTGCTCTACGCCCGAAACGGCGAGCAGGAAAAATCAAGGGACGCGATGGAGATGCAGCGGCAACTCAACGCGCAGATGCACAAGGGACTGGTAGCGTTGCGGATGCCCTAAGATCTGTGGGAAACCGCTAAATCTGTGTGGTTGGATCGCTATCGCTTTCGGGGCGAGTGTCTGCGATCTGTTTCAAGAGCTTTGTGTGAGCCTCCATCGTCTCATTTAACCTCCTAAGCTGGATTTCGGTGGGCGCAACCCAGAGCGTAATCGATCTAACGAAACAGTACGGGATGACGGCGCACGCCACGGCGAGGGCTGCTCCCGCACCCTGAGTGGGCGCACTCTGCGCAGTAAAAGCCTCCATCAGCGTAAAGCCCGCAACGAGGCATCCAAGAATTGTAAGAAGATGAAGACCCTTCATTCATCTATCCTCCAGATCGCGGACCCAGCATACCATACCATTGAAGATCCAGCCCTTTCGTTGTGCCCGCCGAACGAAAGGCACGCTGTCGGACACTGAAGGGCAGTGCTCGCCTACGCGTTCTATGCCTCCTGACGGGTCCACCACATAACTCCGGCCATATCGGCCCGGATCGCCGATCACGTTTCTGGACCGTGGGCGAAGTTTTGGAAGTCGAGTGAACGGCAGGTGCGCTGACTGTCAACGGCGTTCGCCCAGAATGAAAACCAGCGTGTCTTTGAGTTCCGGATTTATCTCTATCCGTCTGTGCGCGGTCACTACGATCAAACCTGCGCCAATCGCATACTCCGTGGTGTACCTGATGCGATCAGTATCGAACGAATGTTGACTGTCACTTGTCGCGAGCGGAGCCTGTCTATCTGCCATACCGAAATGGAGCATGTGCCTCAGAACGGATTCAAGGGGTTCCCTGTATTGCTGTGGGGCTTGGTTCAGTTTCGCTCTGACCACGCTCCGCTTGCTTTCCTCCAGATCCGGGATCTGAAGCGTTGAGATCATTGCGGCCCGGTCATCATCGAGCAGCTTCGTTGAGTGAATGAGGCTAAAAGCGAGCGTTCCTATAAACGCCACCGCAGCCAAACAGAACGCGTTGAGCAGCACGTCCTGAGCGTTCATAATCCCACTCCATCCTCTCCTGGCACCAAGCAACAGGAGTGAAGTGAACGGAGGCGCAATGGTGAGCCACCATCGATGGATTGTCCAGACGTGCTTCGTTTCCTTCCAGGTTCGCGAGGCGAGCCTGCGATAGTAGCTGTCAGCCATGCGAAGCATCGATTCTATCAAGATTGAATCGGCCACACGCCTCTAGCGCACTACCAAATCGCGGGCGCGAATCCCGGGATGCGTGTATATACTGATACAGGGAGCACCCGATGAAATTCCATCTCTTTCTTCTATCTTCCGTACTTTTGGCCGCCCCTTTAGCCACCGAAGTCCACAACAAGGGCTGGATTCTGTTCAGCGCCCAGACCGAGAAAGGCGACTGGGATCTCTTCGTCATGCGGCCGGACGGCTCCGAGCGCCGCAACATCACCAACACACCCAACGCAAGCGAAATCGGTGGACGCTATTCACCTGATGGAAAGCGAATCCTGTTCCGGCGCATTCCGCAGACGGTTGTCATACGGCATGACAAGTGGGGAGCGCTTGGCCAGCTCACCTTCGCCAATCCCGACGGCTCCGGTGCCGTCGCATATGGCGGCAACGACGAGTTCCCGTGGGCCGTCTGGGGTCCGGACGGAAAACAGATGGCGACACTCACCAAAACGGGCATCGAAATCTGGGACATCGCGGAAAAGAAGATCGTGCGCACACTCGACCGCAAAGGTATCTATCAGCAACTCTTCTGGTCGCCTGACGGCAAGTATTTCACCGGCCCCGCCAACCTCTTCGGGGAGAACTGGACCGTCGCCCGGCTTAACGCCCTCACCGGCGAGGTGAACCCCGTCAACAGGTTTCAAAACTGCACCGCCGACTGGTTCCCCGATTCCAAGCGCGTCATCTTCTCTTCGCGTCCCGCCAACCAGGAGGATGCCGATGCCAAACTCCGCGAAGCCGCGAACCAAAAGCCCGCTTACGGGTGGACGCAACTCTTTATGGCGAATGGCGACGGCACAGCCGTGAAGCTCCTCTATGGCGAAGACGGCCGCCATATTTACGGCGGAGCCACTTCTCCCGACGGCGTCTATGTCATCTTCACCCGCTCGCCCATCGACGGCATCACGAAGTCGCCCATGGGAATTGTCCGCGTCAAAGACGGGCCGATCATCGGCGGCGAAAGCAAAGCCCTGCGCAAAGTTCACCCCGACGCTCACGAGGGCCCGGTCCTCGCTCTTCCAGAAGGCTTCGAGCCTCACTGGACCTATGCGAAATGAAGCGGCTCATTCCGCTGTTCCTGCTGCTCACCTTTTCCTGTTCCAAACCGCTCGATCCTAACGTCCAGAAGCTCGGCACTACCGAAGTTACCGCGCAGCTCACCGAGGTCCCCGCCGGACCCTTCCCTTCGAACGACCTCTACAATTACGCCTACGTATTCAGGTACAAGGTGCTCCATGTCCACCGCGGCAAGATTGACGGTGACACGATTTTCGTCGGCCAGTACAATCCGCTGAAAGCCCGCGCCAAAGCGGAAGACCAGGACTCCGGGAAAGTCGGCGGCGACGTCGAGCAGTTCCGCGCCGGCGACATCCACCGCCTGGCGCTCGAAGCGCCTCTCGACCAGCAATGGATGGGGGGCATCGTCGACAAATACTTCAACATCAAGGGTACTCGCTACTGGGCGATCTGGACGGCAAAGGCGAACTGATTTGGTCTTCACGTCCGACGTCTTTCTCTTTGCATTCCTCCCTATCGTCCTCGCCATCTACTACATCCTCCCTCGCTATCGCAACGAGTTTCTCACCATCGCGAGCTACGTCTTCTATGGCTGGTGGGATCCGCGCTTCGTCCTGTTGATGATGACCTCTACGGTCGTCGACTACGTTGCCGGCGCCGTGATCGCCTCGCCCGCCTCAAGCCCGCGGCGTCGCAAAGCCGCATTAGTCGCCGCGATCGTAACCGACCTCGGGCTCCTCGGCTTCTTCAAGTACTACACATTTACCGCGGAAAACCTGAACCACCTGCTGGCCACCTTCGGCGCGGGCTCACTCCCGCTTCTTCACGTGGTGCTCCCCATCGGCATCTCGTTCTACACATTCGAAAGCATGAGCTACACGATCGATGTGTACCGCGGCATCGTCCGCCCTGCCCGTACCTTCGCCGACCTCGCCTGTTTCGTCAGCCTCTTTCCGCACCTGGTCGCCGGACCCATCGTCCGTTACAACATCCTCGCAGCGCAGATCGCCCAGCGCACGCACACGATCGAGCGTTTCTCGCGCGGAGTCGCTATTTTCATTCTCGGCTTTGCCAAGAAGATCCTCCTCGCAAACCCTATGGGCGCCGTGGCCGACGCCGTCTTTAGCGCCAGATCTCCCGACGCTGCCGACGCCTGGTTCGGAGTTGCCGCCTACGCCTTCCAGATCTACTTCGACTTCTGCGGCTACTCCGATATGGCCGTCGGACTCGGCCGCATGCTCGGCTTCGAAATCCCCAAAAACTTCGCTTCGCCCTACCTCTCCGAGAGCATTACGGATTTTTGGCGGCGCTGGCACATCTCGCTTTCCACCTGGCTGCGCGACTACCTCTACATTCCTCTCGGAGGCAACCAGAAAGGACCGCGCCGCACCTATCTAAACCTTGCCCTGGTGATGCTTCTGGGCGGGCTCTGGCACGGCGCGAACTGGACCTTCCTCGTTTGGGGCGCCATCCACGGAACCATCCTCGGGACGGAAAGATGGGCCGGAAACCGTCCGCTCTACAGCCGCTTTCCCCGCCCGATGCGCATCGCCTTCACCTTTGTTCTCGTCCTGATCACGTGGGTCTTCTTCCGCGCCACCAGTCTTTCCGGCGCGCTCGCCTACCTCAATTCCATGGCCGGCCGCGCCACGGGCGCCTCGCCGCTGCTTGCGCTCGAAATCCACACGCCCTACAACCTCACGATTGCGGTGATCTGCGTCCTCGCCTCGTTCCAACCCCTCGAAGCCTACGAGTGGGCAAACCAAAACGTCTCATGGCCGCTCCTGCTCCTGTTTCTCCTTGCCATCGCCGTGATGTGGACTCAGGCGTTCAACCCGTTCCTCTACTTCCAATTCTGATGACCCACAAACTCATCACCCTCTTGTTCCTCGCCCTCATCTACGCCGTTTCGACGACCCGCTTGTTCATCCCATGGGCGGATAAGACGCGCCCGCTTGTCCAGGCGCTCCTCTTCCGTGTCTTCCGCAACCCTGGTGAAAAAGCCATCGCCGCCCCCAACGGGCAGCTCCTTTACAAACAGGACGTGCGTTATCTCATCGAACCAGTCGACCTCGCCGAACCCCACGCGGCCATCCGCGACTTCCGCGAACAGCTCGCCCGCCGTGGAATTCGCCTGATCGTTGTCCCCATCCCCGTCAAGGCGAACACCGGCACGAGCGCTGGAATCGGCGACGTCGACCTGCTCCCTCTTCTCAAGAACCGCTACATGTCGTACGACACGCACTGGACCTGCGAAGGCGCCCAAATCGCGGCCAAAGCGGTCGCAGACCTTCTACCTGAATTGCGCGGTACAAGAAATTACGAAGTGAAGTCCGTCAACATCGAGCGCAAAGGCGATATCGTCCGCATGATGGATTCGCCTACGCTCGAACGCTTTTTTCCGCCCGAGACCGTTCCCTGCCAGCAGGTCCAGAACTACACGGACGATACGAATTCCCCGATACTCGTCCTCGGCGACAGCTTCCTCCGCATCTATCAGACCGACACGCCGAAATCCGCCGGCTTTATAGCCCACCTTGCCCGCGAACTCAAAATGCCGCTGACCTCGATCGTCAACGACGGCGGCGCCTCGACCCTGGTCCGGCAGGAGCTCGCTCGCAAGCCTCATCTCCTGAAGGACAAGAAAGTGGTCATTTGGGAATTCGTCGAACGCGATCTTCGCTTCGGTACGGAAGGCTGGCAACTCGTCAAACTTCCCGGATAACCGTTGATTAAGCGTCATTAATCACAGCGATTCCGCAACCATTTTTTTTAACCATCCGAAACATCTGATTCCAATGCTGTTTTGGCAGTAGCGGCTCAAAGAGCATATTCGCATTGTGTTTTTCCTCTTGCTTTCCTCGCCGGTCTTGTATAATATGTGGTACAAGACATGGC
>CAMDED010000064.1 GCA_945893365.1 Candidatus Sulfopaludibacter sp. SbA3
GTAGCACGTCGCCGTTCGCACTCCGCAGGCAACTCTCGCCTTCTTGCCGACTCCCCTGGCTCCCTGTTACGAACTCCGGTTCTGCATTCACTCCCCTACTTCACCACCAAATTCACTCCCGGAACAGGTGGTTTCCTCTGACGCTTACTTCTAACTAACCGATTCCGGAGGCATCCGTAACGGGAGGCTTCAGCGAAATGAGAACATCGATTCCCGCCGTTGCTTAGGCGTATCCACCGGGCAAGGCTCCAAAGCTCGCAGGCTAACATCGGGAAAAACGAGTTGCCGGTTATCTTCGGGAAAATCGACCGGCCAGCCAACCGGGAATACCTCATTCCCGCATCGTTCACTCCGCTGTTCCGAGCCATTTGGCTTCGCCCGAGCAGTAACTCGCGTCAACGATCGTGCGCTCGGGCTCGCTCCCAGAGTAAACCCAGATCATCGCCATATCTTTTTCGGAGCGATTCAAAAACCGGTGAACACGGCCGACCGGAACGAAGGCCGTGTCAAGACCGCTAAGTCCGTAAACGTTCCCTTCGACTAAACAAAGCGCCTCACCGGAAACGATCGTAATAGACTCGTCGAACTTGTGGAAGTGGCAGGGCAAAGAGGCCCCCGGACGGAACACGCCGTAGCCGCCGCAGATGCCTGCCGCCCCGAAGCGCCCCGCAAATAGATCCCGAAAAAAGGCGCCTTCCGAAAGCTCATACACTTCGGCGGCGGCGAACCGGCGAATGCTTTCCGGGTCGGTATGCCGCGGCTGCCCGTGGCCGCAATCGACGGCGCGAAAGTCGTCGTTTACGAACTCTCTACCTGGAGTTGCGGCCCCGAAGGCGTAAAGAGCAACCATGGCAGCGCCGGCGGCAGGAGCAACCCGGTGCGCAACACCGCCGGGAACGTGGAGGCAGTCATAAGGCGCGAGCCGGTAGGCTCTGCCTTCCACCGCCACCACGGCTTCGCCGATAAGGATGGCGATCGCTTCGCTGCAACGGTGCGTGTGGTAGGGCAGCTCCGAATTCGGCTGGAACGTAGCGGTTCCAGTACTGAACGCGGTCGCGCCGCACTCACCGGAAACAAATTCGCGCAGTTCGATACCGCGGAGCGGAATGGGAAGAGGCGCGCATCGGCCGGAAACAATTCGTTCTTTCAATTGCACCGCCGTAGCGGTTTTATTGTCTTTTGTCGTCATGGGATTCTCCAGGCCGCACTATCACCGCGGGCGAAGCGCGGATCAAGATGCCGCCGTAATCGAACGGGTGTCCGGCGCCAACGGCCGCCAGCCAATCCATTCAGGTTCGGTCCGCCATACGGGAAGCCGTGAGGCTTCGCGCCGTACGGGATTTCGAGATCGGCAAGCTTCTCGCGGTTCTATTTAACGATGTAGGCGAGACGAAGCTTTGAGGCATCCCTCCCTTCCAGCGAAATCGCTCTCCAACCTGTGTAGTGGAGGGCAATTCGGCGACGGTCCGGCGCGCAGAGCCGGGTGATCCTATCGGTTCCGCCTCTCTTTGGCAGCTCGGGTCGCAACAGAGCTAGCGCCGCTACGGGAAGCAGATATCAGACCAATAGAGTGAATATAGCGATCTTAGGCCGAGATATCAATACCAAATTGCGGTCTCTTTCCGAAAATTGGTCTGACAATCGTATTGACATATCGCCCGTTCTCCGATATCATCGTCACCGGCCATGGTCAGAGCTCTTGAAAGGAGGCTCCTTGAAGTTCCCAGCTAGTCTATTTTGCGCCCGTCTCACCGCGCCGAGCCGCGCAGCCGGTCTCGTGTTGACGATCTCATTGGTCATGCTTCCGGCGGCTCTTTTTAGTCAGACTACCGGAACGATCCTGGGGCAGGTTTCCGACCCGGCCGGCGCGGCCGTCGCCGGGGCTACCGTCAAGGCCGAGAATCTCGGCACAGGCCTCGGAAGGACGGCCTCAACCAATACCGACGGCGTCTATCTGATCCCGGCGCTCCCGGCCGGAGCGTACAGGATCGTCATTGAGACCCCGGGCTTCAAGGTCTTTACCCAAACCGGTATCTCGCTCCAGGTTGGACAAAACGCTCGCGTCGATGTTGCCTTGGCCCTGGGAACCGTGAGCGAATCGGTGGAGGTCGCCGCGTCGGCGCTGAGCGTCGATACGCAGTCCACGACCATTGGCTCAACAGTCGACAACAGGCGACTCGTCAGCATTCCACTCAACGGCAGAAATGTTCTGGCCTTGGCGCAATTGCTCCCTGGCGTCGGAACCGGCAATCTTCCCACGGCGTATACCTTCAGCCGTTCAGGGCCCACGATCAGCGTCTCCGGCAGCCGGGTCAACCAAAACAACATCATGCTTGACGGCACAACCTTGATCGGCGCCATGGGAAACGTCGGTCAGAACCTCCCCTCGCCCGACACGCTGCAGGAGTTCCGGGTCCTCACCAATACGTTCAGCGCGGAATACGGCCGCGCCGCGGGCGGGGTGTTCCTCGCGATCACGAAATCCGGAACAAACGAGGTACACGGCAGCCTCTGGGAGTTCCTGCGAAACGACGCCCTCAACGCGCGCAATTTTTTCGCGGCCGGCAAGCCGTTCCTGCGCCAAAATCAGTTCGGTGGGAGCGCGGGCGGGCCAGTAGTCCTGCCGGGCTACAACGGCAAGAACCGAACGTTTATCTTCGGCTCCTACCAGGGGCTGCGCATCCGGCAACAGAATCTCATCACCACGTTCCCGCCCAGCGCGCGCGAGCTGGCCGGCGACTTCTCAAACCTGACACAGCCGATCGTCGATCCGCTCAACGGCCAACCGTTTCCCGGGAACATGATTTCTCCAACCCGCTTCGACCCGCTGTCGGTGAACATCGCCAGGCTCTACGTTCCGCCGGTCAACCAGCCCAACGGCAGCAGCGTGACCCTCCGCTCCATCCCAACCTCGGGCGATCAGTTCAGCGTTAAAGGGGACCATAAGCTCAGCGACGCCGACAGCCTTTCGGTTAGATACTACCGGAACAGGGAGGAACAGGGTAACCAGAGCGGCGGCGACGCCGAAGCGCTGGCGGGTCCCAGGGCGAATACGGTCACAAGCTGGGCGGCTGCCGAAACCCACATCTTCAGTCCCGGATTGCTGAATGAATTCCGCGTTTCCTACACGCGGATCTACAGCTTGTTTACGACATCGCCGCTCAATAGGACGCCGCGAGAACTGGGAGCGAATTTCAACCAGGACGGCCCCTTCCCCCTTGTGCCTAATGTCACGGTGTCGGGCCGATGGGCCATCAGTCCGAATTTTCCGCTGCCGGAGCCCGACGACCTCTTCCAGTACGACGAGAAGCTCGCCTGGATTCGTGGGCGGCATTCCTTCAAATTCGGCGCGCAACTCATGCGGATCCGCCACCTTAGCCGCGGGCAGTTCAATAGTTCCGGCGGCTTCACGTTCGACAGCTCTTTTACGCGGAACGCCATGGCGGACTATCTGATCGGGCGTCCCAGCAATTTGTTCATGCAGAGCCCGCTCGAAGACGCCTCGCGGAGCGGCAACTATCACTTTTTCGCGCAGGACGATTTCAAGGTGAATCGCCGGCTGACTCTCAATCTCGGCGTGCGTTACGAGCTCAATACGCCCTACGTTCAGGTCCATGACTGGACGTCCTCCATCCGGCCCTATGTGGGATGTGCCGCCGATTGCGCGCGTTCGACCATATTCCCCACAGCTCCCGCGGGGCTGGTGTTTCCAGGAGACGCCGGAGTGCCGCGGGGCTTGGTCCCGACCGACAAGAACAACTTCGCACCGCGGCTCGGCTTCGCGTGGGACCCGTTCGGCGGGGGCCGCACGGCTATTCGCGGCGCCTACGCGATCTTCTACGACTACACGGGAGCTATTGTTTCGGCGACGGTGAACCAGACTCTGCCCTACGTGCTTCCGATCAGCCTCGATCCCCCGCCAAGCTTTAGCAACCCTTGGCAGGGCAGACAGGATCCGTATCCCCACCGGCTTAATCCGGCCAACCCATTGTTCATTTATCCCGTTCAGGCGTATTCGGTAAGCAAAGACTTTCGCGATGGGTACATTCAGCAATTCAATCTGAATGTTCAGCACCAGTTCGGCTCCAATTGGGTTGTCCAGGTTGGTTATTACGGGCGGCTCGGACGCAAACTCTCGGCGAATCATGAAGGCAACCCGGCGATCTTCGGTCCCGGCGCGACTGCCGCGAACATACAATCGAGGCGGCCTTTCCTGCCTCAGAACTACGCCAGCATCGGGTTGATTACGGCGGACACGAACTCCTCGTATAACGGCCTTCAGGTGAGCATGGAAAAGAAGTTCTCTCACGGTTACACCCTGCAGGCGGCGTACACGCATTCCCGGTCGATCGACGAACGGTCTCGCTTTTCCGTGGACGGCGCGAGCGGAGCCAACCCATTCAATTACCGGAAAGGCGACCGTGGACTGTCGGACTTCGATCAGCGGCACATCCTGGCGCTCAACGGAGTATGGGAGATCCCATTTCTGGGTCGAAAGGGCCTGCTGACCACCGCTTTTGGCGGCTGGCAGTTGGCCGGTACGGTGCGGGTTGGCAGCGGGTTTCCCTTCAACCCCATTAACGGATCCGACGTGGCTCTAGCGGGCAGTGGGCGCGGTTCAACGGCGCAGGTCCCCGACGTTGTCGGGGACCCCCGGCTGGACACCGGACGGGTGCGGAACGACTTGGTTGCCGCCTATTTCAACAAAGCAGCCTACGCCCGCCCTGCCACGGGCAGTTTCGGCAACAGCGGACGCAACAACGTCATTGGTCCGGGTTTTTCGCAGACGGACCTTGCCGTTCTGAAGCGGTTTCAGATTCCGAGAGAGCGGCTCGGGAGGTTCGAGTTTCGATCTGAGATTTTCAATTTACTTAATCAAGTGAATTTCAACAATCCAAACAACAATCTCATTTCACCGGCTTTTGGCCGGCTGCTCACCGCTCGCGATGCCCGCATCGTACAGTTTGGGTTGCGCTATGACTTCTAGCACCTACCTGCATAAATAAGCGAGTCTGCAACATGAGCCGACCGGCTGTGGCGAACAGCGGCTCGTCGAACGCGCTCTTGCTTCTCAGTCAAGGAAAGACCAACCTGGAGGTAGCCGGGCAGGTGAAGACGAGACCACTGGGAGAGGTAAGCGACGCTCAGGTCCGGCGCATCTTGCGCAAGTACGGCTCCGGTAAACCGAGTATTGGTAATGAAAGGCGCTCCGCTCTTGCTCGTCCGGATCGAGAGCGAAACAGCGACAGGTGGGGCCGTTCGGATGCGCGCTCAGCAGGCACGTGAGAAGCGGCATCAAGAGTAGAATTTTCATCCTTTCCTTTTCGCCGAACAGCTCAAGCCGGAGCTTTGCTTCCCGGCTCCACCTCGCACGTGCTATTCGCCGTGAGCTTGTGGCGATTCCGCGCGACCACGTCATACACCGCTTCCCCAATCGGCCGGAACAACGGAAAGAAGAACGCGAGCAGGGCCGATACCACAATCCGCCGGTACAGTGGCGCTTCGCCGCGTGGGGCGGCAATGAGCGCCGCCATCGCCAGGTACGTAACCGGATTGTAGAGGAGCATCATTTGGAATGCGCGAAACCCCTTGTAGACGCGGCCTTCGACCACTAAATGCAGGCTCCGCGAAAAGGCCTCATCGCCGATCCCGAATCTTGCACCGATCCCGGCGCCTATCTCAGACCGATACGGATGCCATGCGAGCATTCGCTCCAGATCGAACCGCTCCATCCAACGCCGCGACCGGTTGCAGAAGCCGCAATCGGCGTCATAGATCACGGCGAGAGGAGACCGCGGCCACTCGGCGAATGCCAGCATCGACGCCTGCATCCCGTAAAAGAACATGGTGAAAGTTGTGCCCGTGAAAAGCAGCAAGCCCGATTGAAACAGAATGCCGACCCAGATCGCCCACGGCCAAGCCCGGCGAACCAGGAACGCCGCCGATAGGCCCAATTCCACGCCGATCGTCATCCAACTCATGATCTTTCCAGCCAGGAGCGGCGGTAGCGTCCGAGACACCCACAGGTATACCGGCTGCTTCAGCCGCATGGACGACCAGTGCTCGAAGAACAACCCGCTCTGCCAATCGGGATCGAGCAACTTGTTCAGCCCGGCCCCGAGGTATACGACAATCAACTGCGCGCGATGCATCCACGGTGTGCCGCCCGTCTCATAAAGACCGGTGAAAAACAGAATCAAACCGCAGAACGTCTTGTTGTTTCCGTAATAAGCCTTCGAGGCGATGACGCCGAGCAGGATCGACCCGCCCAGCGCAAGGCAGGCAATGCGCACGGAACGATTGAACAACAGGGCCAGTGCCGAGGTTACAAAAACCGTCTGGAGAGCGATCCGGAAGACGGCCGGCGGAACCATGACGTCGAGTCCGGGAATGAAGGGTAAGAAGGGATCGGGCAACAGCCGAACATGGTTCGTGAGAAGCAGGCAGAGCGCGATCACTTTCGCCATCACGAGCAGAGGCACGGGAAGCGCCGCCGAGCAGCGCAATGGATTCCACGGAGCGTTCGCCGATTTGAAAGCCGCCGCGGACTTCACCGGTTGGGAGTCCATCGCCATTCCCGTTCTTCCTTGCCGTTCACGCGGTACTTCATCGAGACTTCGGCCCGCTCCGCGACGGCGCGCCGCTCTTCAACGCCCTGGAGAATATCGATGACATGCTGAGGCGACCGGTTATCGAAGCCGTGCGCGGCACGACGGTATCGCGCCCGGATCTCCGCGGCGCTCAAGGCCTGCCCATGAATCGACGCGGAAATCCAGTATTCAGTCTGCGTGTCGTACGGCGCCCAGCAAAAATAGCGCGACGGCACGAAGCGCGCATATCCGATCATCACCACCTGGAACAGCAGGATGGCGCCGCCGATTGCCGCCCGCGCGTGCCTCATTCGTAGATTATGGCGCACTACGAGCATCTAAAGAAAACAACTCGCGAGCGCGAAGGCGTTCCTGCCGCCAATAGTCGTCGCGGCCGGGATGAGCGAACTGCACCTCCAGGTGGATGGCGGCCCGCCGCGGGATCGTACTGTCGAAACACCGCGCCATTCGCAGATCCCGACCACTTCTTCTCTTCCATGGAAATCCGGTAGTCCTGCCGAATCCAGGGCCAGGAGCGCCTAATCCCGAGCAGCGCCATTACAACCCGATACCACGGTATAATTTCATCAATATATGCGAACCGTATCAATAGGGCGCATGTGCCTTCTTCTGGCAGTCGCATCCGCTCGGGCTGCGCCGACTTTCGAAAGCACGGTCCTCCCGATATTTTCCGCGAATTGCCTGCCATGCCATTCGAAAGGCGCGAGGACCAGCGGCTTCTCAATAGAAGCGACGGAAGACGTGATCGCCGGCGGAGCGCGAAACGGTCCCGCCGTGCAGCCCGGAAATGCCGCCGGCAGCCTCCTGGTAAAGGTCTTGCGTGGAAGCGTCCAGCCTCAAATGCCGCCGGGAAAGACGCTTCCCGCACAAGACATCGCCGCTATCGAAGCCTGGATTCAAGCACTACCGCCTACCGCCGCCAAGGCAGCCCCTAGCCGCTATTGGGCGTTTGTGAAGTCTGCCAGGCATCCTGTTCCGGAAGTGCGGGAGGGTTCGGTAGTCGGCAATGCCATCGACGCGTTCATTCTAAGCAAGCTTGCGGAGAAGTCGTTGACGCTGGCTCCCGAAGCGGACCGCCGCACCCTCATGCGCCGGCTCTATTTTGATCTCGTTGGTGTTCCTCCACGGCCCGAGGAAGTGAAGGCGTTTGTCGAAGACCGCTCACCGAAAGCCTATGAGAATCTGGTCGACTCCCTGTTGGCCGATGTCCGCTACGGCGAGCGCTGGGGACGCCACTGGCTGGACTTGGCGCGCTATGCCGATACCAACGGATATGAAGGCGATCCCGAATGGCCGCATGCCTGGCGCTACCGCGACTACGTGATCGATTCCTTCAACCAGGACAAGCCCTACGATCAGTTCGTCAAGGAGCAGATAGCCGGCGATGAATTTTTCCAGATCGTTTCCGCCGTGCCCGCGCCGCTGCCAGAGCCGGAGAAGCAAGTGGCCCTCAGCTTCCTTCGCATGGCGCCGTTCAATCGCACGCCGGTAAGCGACGAAAATCGCGATTCTCTGCTGAGTGAGATGACATCGACCGTGAGCTCCGTTTTCCTCGGTCTTACCGTTGGCTGCGCCAAGTGCCACAATCATAAGTACGACATGGTGCCCACGCGCGATTTCTACCGCATGAAGGCGTTCTTCGCCTCGGTGCAGATCACCAACACCGGCCGCGCCGGCGGTTACGAGCCCGCCGATTTCTATAAGCCCGGTCAGAAGGCATGGGCCGACGAGACCCGCGCGCAATACAAGAAGGACGTCGAGCAGGCGGAGACGGAGTTCAAGGAGTTCCAGAAGCCTCTGCTGGTAAAACTCACCGCGGCGAAGAAGCTCGAAAAACCTGTGGAGACCAAACCCGAAGACACCAAACCTGGAGATGCGAAGCCTGGAGACACCAAAGAACTCACGGCGAAGGATCTGGAGCGGGAGATCAACTCGGAGAACAACAACGCCTCGGGATTCGACAAGAAGCCGGAGATCTTTGCGCGGGACGAGAAAGACCGGTATTTCCAATTCACCGAACGCATCGGCCGCTTGAAAAAAGCGACCGAGCGCCTGGAGCCGCTCGCCATGGGCTTGCGCAATGCCGACGGCCCGCCGATGGGTCCCAACGTGCCCACCACATACGTGCTTAATCGCGGTGAATACGATTCCCCCGGGGAGCCGGTGGAACCGGGATTCCTGAGCGCCATCGAGGGTCATACGAAGCCCGCCGTGCTGGAGCTTGACCGCTACAAGATGTTCCCCACGCGCGGCCGCCGCATGACGCTCGGCAACTGGATTGCCAGCCCGAACAATCCGCTCACCTCGCGCGTGATGGTGAATCGCATCTGGCAACATCATTTCGGCCGGGGAATCGTCGAAACCTCGAGCGATTTCGGCAAGAACGGCACAGCTCCCAGCCATCCGGAACTGCTGGATTGGCTTGCGAACCGCTTCGTCGAAGAGAAATGGAGCATCAAGGCCATGCACCGCCTGATACTCACGTCAAGCGTTTACCGCCAGACCTCGTCGAAGTCCGACAAACGGGCCGAGCAGGACGATCCCGACAACCGGTTGTTGTGGCGCTTTCCGCGTCACCGGCTGGAAGGCGAGGCCATCCGCGACAGCGTGCTCGCCGTGAGCGGCAGGCTTAACCTGAAGCCGGGCGGCCCGCCTGTGTATCCGCCGCTCCCGGAAGGGCTGGATGAGGCGCAGAAGGTTCAAGGCGTCAACACGTGGGAAACGAGCGCCGGTGAAGACGCCCGGCGGCGCAGCATTTACATCTTCCAGCGGCGCGCGCTGAACATGCCGTTCCTCGAAACGTTCGACGCTCCGGTTTTCAACGCGCCGTGCGACCGCCGCCGCCACTCCATAACGGCGCTGCAGGCGCTATCGATGTACGACAGCGATTTTGTGAATGAAGAAGCGCGGCATTTCGCCGGGCGTGTGCGGTCGGAAACCGGTCCCGATTCCGCCGAGCAGATCCGCAGCGCCTTTCAAATAGCGTTCGGGCGCGCCCCGAAGCCCTCGGAGGCGGAGCGTGCCCAATCCCTGATGGCCGCAGTGACGCCAAGTGCGAATGCGCTGACTGCCCTGTGCCGGGCGCTACTGAACAGCAGTGAATTTATTTATATCGATTGAAGGAGTGCGCCATGGCCGTTTCCAGACGAGATTTCCTTTGCCGGACCCGCAATGGTATCGGGGCCCTGGCTCTTGCCAATATGCTGGCCGAGGATCTGAGCGCCGCGTCCGTTGACCCGCTAGCGATCAAGCCGCAGCATCTGCCTCGCAAGGCCAAGCAGTGTATCTTTATGTTCATGGCCGGCGGCGCGAGCCAGATCGACACCTTCGATTACAAGCCCGCGCTTCAGAAATACGCCGGCAAACCCCTGCCCAAGGTACCCGGCCTGTCCGGCGAAATTGAAGGCTTTCTCGATTCGCCCAATCGCACTATTCCCAGCCCGTTCGAGTTCCGGCGGTACGGCCAGTCCGGGCGATACGTTTCCACTCTATTCCCCAGGATCGGGGAATCCGTGGACGATCTCGCGTTCATTCACGGAATCATGGTGGATAACAACAACCACGGCCCCGCGACGATGCACGTGAATACGGGATCGCAACTTCAGGGCAGTCCTTCGGTCGGGTCGTGGATCAGCTATGGTTTAGGCACGCCAAACCGGAATCTGCCCGGATACGTGGTGATTCAAGATCCGCGCGGCGCGCCTGTGAACGGAGCGGCTGTGTGGGGCAACGGCTATCTGCCGGCTTCCTATCAGGGCACGCTGTTTCGCTCAACCGGCGCTCCGATTCTGGACCTCAACCTGCCGAAAGGCTTGAGCCGCGAGCAGCAGGCCAAAGAGTTTCAGTTCGTGCGATGGCTCAATGAGCAGCACGCGAGCGAACGTCCGGGGGAGAGCGAACTTGAAGCCCGCATCAACGCCTATGAGCTGGCCTTCCGTATGCAGGCCGAAGCCCCGCGCATCGTGGATCTATCGACCGAATCCGCGGCCACCAAGGCGCTTTACGGCATCGACAATCCGGTCACCGAGCCGTTCGGACGCCAGTGTCTGCTGGCCCGCCGGTTGGTCGAGAACGGAGTCCGCCACGTGCTGCTGGTCCATGGCGTCGAAATCGGAAAGTACAGTTGGGACGATCACGGCAACATTAAGGAGCGCATGCCTCAACATGCGGCCGAGGTGGATCAGCCCGTGGCCGCTCTACTGAAGGATCTCAAAACTCGAGGGCTTCTCAGCGAGACGCTGGTGGTGTGGGCTTCCGAGATGGGCCGCACGCCCTTCATCAACGACTTGAAATCCGACAAGCCAGGCCGCGATCACAATCAATACGGCTTGGTGATGTGGATGGCCGGCGGAGACGTCAAGGGCGGAGCAACCGCGGGCGAGACCGACGAGTTCGGCATTCGCGCCTTGAATGAGCCGATCCCGCTGCGCGACGTCCACGCGACCATCCTCAACCTGATGGGCCTGACCGACGAGCGGCTCACCTACCTGCACGCGGGCCGCTTCCGTAAGCTAACGGATATCGGTGGGCGCGTGCTGAACCAGATCATCGCTTAAAGCCGGTGCGGAGGCTCTTCGGTATCCTCGTGCTGGCGGCAGCCGCCCGTGCCGCTCAACCTTGTCTCGCGCCGGAATCCGTCTGGGAACTCCGGTCGATCTCGGACGCGCAGATCCAGCCCAGCGGCAAGTCCATCGTATTCGTCCAGGAATGGAACGACAAGATGGATGACGCCGCGTACAGCAACCTTTTCGAAATCGCCGCGGATGGGAAGAACCTCCGGCCGCTGACACAGGGAAAGTATCGCGATTCAAGTCCACGCTGGTCGCCCGACGGAACGCGACTGGCGTACATCTCAAATCGCCAGGGCACTTCACAGCTTCACGTCAGGACGATGGCGAGCGGTGCAGATCGCGTTTTAACCACCGGGAAAAATGGACCTTCCGCGGCGGCCTGGTCGCCCGATGGGAAGTGGATCGCATTCCTGCGCTTCACGCCATCGGCTTCGGAATGGGTTCCGCCTGTTCCCACCAAGCCACCGGGAGCGCGCTGGGCGCCGGAACCGGTTGCGGTTACCGCGCTCCGCTGGACCTTTGACGGAACGGGCGTTCTGCCACCTGGCGTGAACCGGATTTTTGCCGTTCCCTCGTCCGGAGGCAGCGCCCGCCAGATTACGCCCGACGGTTTTCATCACACCTCTTACCTGACTGAACCGGAGCTGACGTGGTCCCGCGATTCGCTCTCGATAGTTGCGCCGGCGGTCGAGGGCAAGGACGGATGGGCCAACTACTCGGGCGGCGAAATCTTTGCGTTCCCGCTGACGGGAGGCACGCCGCGCGCCCTGACCCATCGCAATGGCCATGAAGTGCTTGTGCGCGTCTCGCCTGACGGGGCTCGTATCGCATTCGCCGGTTACGAATGGAAAGGCCAGACGTACCACGTTTCCAAACTGCACGTGATGGATGCGGATGGATCGAACCTGAAGGTCCTCACCGAATCCTGGGACCGCGACGTGGCTTCGCCGGTGTGGTCGCCGGATTCGCAGCGAATTTTCTTCCTGAGCGATGACCAGGGCAGCACGAATCTGCACGCGGCAGACCTCGGCGGGGAGCGGAAGCAGATCACTCATGGTACGCGCAGGCTGTCCTCCATCTCGATCGCGTCATCGATCACGTCGAGCGGCCAAGTCGCGGCGATCCAAAGTACGTCGGCGGAAGCGGGCGTCCTCGTCACCGTTCCGGATGGAAAACGGCTTTACGATCCGAACGCCGCTTTTCTGAAAGCCTGTCAGCCGGCGCCGGTCGAGGAGCTCTGGTACGACTCCTTCGACGCAATGAAGATTCAGGGCTGGATTATCAAACCGCCCAACTTCGATCCTGCCAGGAGGTACCCGCTCGTGGTATCCATACACGGCGGACCTCACGGGATGTACGGTGTGAACTACCAGCACGAACTGCAGATCGACGCCGCGCGAGGGTTCGTTGTACTTTACACGAATCCGCGCGGATCGACGGGCTACGGTGAGCGATTTGGAAACGTGATCCAGCACAAGTGGCCTGGCGACGACATCAAGGACATACTGGCCGGCGTGGACGCTCTCATAAGAACGGGCTACGTAGACGAGTCCCGCATGGCCGTTACGGGCGGCAGCGGAGGCGGCCTGATGACGGCGTGGATGATCGGTCAAACGGACCGGTTCCGGGCCGCCGTCTCGCTCTACCCGGTCACCAACTGGTTTACGCACGTCGGCTCCGCCGACAACGGCTTCTACATTGGATCGGTATACCGGAAAGGGATGCCCTGGGAATTTCCCCAGGACTACATCGAGCACTCCCCTCTGTTCTACGCGAAGAACTTCAAGACCCCGACCATGATCATTACGGGTGAAGAGGACTGGCGAACGCCCATGGCGCAAAGCCAGGAGCTGTTCCGGGCGCTGAAGGTGCGCGGCGTCGATACCGTCCTGGTGCGCGTTCCCGGAGAAGGGCACGGCATACGGAAGTATCCGAGCCATCGCGTGGCGACACTGGTCCACACGGTGGCATGGCTTGAGCGTTACCTCAGCCATTGAGCCTGCCAGCCCATCAGGCGTTCGCCGGCATCAAGCTCCTTACCGTACGATCCGCGGCGTTGATGGGGTGTTCCAAAGCCTGCTTCCTGAGCCGGTGGAGCGCCGGATAGCCAGCCAGCTCCTCGTCTCTCCACTCCGCGGCAAAGCGACCGCTGCGTATATGATCGAGGGCCTCTTCCATCCGCTTGCGCAGTTGCGCATTCCCGCCCGTGGCCCCGGCTCGGCGCGAGAGTACACCGTACTGGGATGTGGGCGAGTGAAACCGCATCTGCTCGAATATGCCCTGGCGGGCCATCTGCAGGAAGATATCGGCCGGCTCTTCCGACGCGTACAGTTCGAGCACCACCGCTTCCTTTGGATAACCCTTTTCGATAAGGAACTCATACGCCGTCACCAGACACTCGAAAAGCGCCGGCCACAGCGCCTGCTCGGAGAATAGATCCAACTCTACTTCCGTGGCAAACGAAGTGTGAAAAGCTCCGGCTCGGGTGCACCCGATACCCTTCGCAATCGCCAGCGTGACAGCCCAAGCTGCGCCCGAACAGTCCTGCCACACGTCTACATCCGCATTTACGCCGCCGCCGCCCTCGTAAGCGATTCGTACCTGCCGGCCGATGGTCCGCGGCGCCACCATAATGACATCGATATCCTTGGGCGGAACAACCATGCCGAAGTGAACGTTGTATCCGCTGGCAAACGACAGAGTCTGCCCGGAATGCAGATGAGGCGCAATCTCGCTCTTAAAGACCGCTGGTTGCACCTCATCCGGTATCAGGATCATCACGATGTCGGCGTCGCGCGCGGCATCCGCTATCGGTACAGGCGAAAAACCGTCCACCCGGGCCGTCTTCGCGTATTCATCCTCGAGATTGCCCACCTGCACGGATACGCCGCTGTCCCGCAGGTTAAGCGCCTGCGCCCGGCCCTGGTTCCCATAGCCGATCACACCGATACGCTTCCCTTCGAGAACCCGAAGGTCGGCGTCATGCTCGTAGAAAACTTTCATGAATCTCTCAGAAGTAGAATTTCAGCGCCAGTTGCATGGCTCTCGCCGGCTGCGCGGCGGTGATTCGTCCAAACGTGCCCGGAGCGCTCACGCTATTGCCAGGCCGGTTGTAATTCGTGTTATTCCAGAGATTGAATGCTTCGAAGCGGAACTGCAGGCGCTTCGTCTCCGTAATATTGAAAACCTTGAAAAGGCCGATGTCCTGCGTCTTGTTGCCGTCGGTGTCGAGGTAGTGCACGCCGCCGTTGCCGAAGGTATTCAGCGCAGGCTCGACGAAGCAAGCCGTGTCGAACCACTTCACAGCCGTGCGCTGGTCCGAAGGAAGGTTTCCGTTGCATATCCGGTTCGGGCGGCCGCCGAAGGTATTCGCGGTGTTGGACCGGTCGGTCGAGCCCGCATGGAACGGCAGACCCGTCTGCAATGCCAGGATCGTATTGAATTCCCAGCCGCCGATGACGTGCTTTAGCGCGCCCTTCGCGTCTTTTCCAAAGGGCAGCTCATAGTTCACGCTCACCACCAATCTCTGGCGCACATCGAAGATGCTGCGGCCGTAATCGTTGCTGCCCGGACGGTAGAAACGAGTCGCCTTGCCGTCGTAGGAATCGGTGTCCATTGAGCGGCCCCAGAGATGACTCACCATGAACGTCATGCCTTGGCTATAGGATTTGCGCAGCGAGGATTGCAGTGCGTGATAGTTCGATAGCCCCGCGCCCTCATCGCTCAGGATGAATCCGAGGTTGGGATAAGGGCGGCGCTGCTGTAGGGTGCGCGTGTCGCCCGGCTCCTGGAGCGTGGGGATGACGTTGCGGTCGTAGCGCTTGGAGAGCTTGGCGCCTTTCGAGCCGACGTAAGCAACTTCGAGGATCATTTCCGATGGAAGAGTCTGCTGGACGCTGAGGGTCCACTGCTGAAGATAGGGATCGCGCCGCCCGACCAGATTAAACAGAGTGGTGCCGACGGAAAGAGGGCTCGACAGATCGATCGCGGGAAACAGTTGCTGGATGCCGACGGAAGGCACAACCGGGTCCGGTGTGGTGAACGACTGACCGGCGTTCAATGGAGGCGAGATTCCCTGCCAAGCCTGATCGTTGCCTGGAAGCCTGTCATAGAAGACCCCGTAACTGGTACGGATCGCCGTCTTCTCACTTCCGCGCGGCCGCCATGCGATGCCAAGTCTTGGAGCGAAGCCGTTGCGGTCGGTATCGTACAAACCGCGCGGGACGCCATCCTTTCCGGCGAACCGCTGCTTACCAGTGGCAAAGTCGAAATCCGAGATGTTGTCGTACTTTTCGGTGAGGGGTTGCTGCACCTGGTAGCGTAATCCGAGGTTCAAGGTCAGATTCTTCGAAACCTGAACATCGTCATTGAGGTACATCGCATACCACCAGCCGAAGCGATACATGGGGGTCACGCGGGCCTGCCCGATGGCGGAGGCGGGGAACCCCAACAGGTAATCCGCTAATGCGACGCCCGTGCCCACAACGCGATTGGTACCGTTGAAAGCTTCGGTGAATGCACCTGTGAACGTGAAATTACCTTGAGGATTGAAGGCCACTTCGTGCCGCAGGTTTACTTTTTCCAGCTGCCCGCCGAAGGAGAGCCTATGCCGCCCTTTCACATAAGACGCATTGTCGAACAGGGTGAGGTTCTGATTGCGCGGAATCAAGCAGCTGCCGCTTTGAAAGCCCCAAGCGCCGTACTCCTGTACACCGACGATGGGAACTCCCGCGCAGCCCGGAGTGGTGCTGAGATTCCGGATTCCGAATAAGGCGGGGTAGTCCACGTCTCCGCCCGGCACGGGACCGCCCGCGCGCAAGTTAGCCCGGCCGAAACCGAGCCGCAGATCGTTGATCATGACCGGCGAGACGACGCGAGACCAGGAAACCACCGCGTTCCTGGAATACAACGGGTAGATGCGCGCATCGCCCCTTTTCGGATTCAGATCGGTCTGGTCGGTCTGGTCGTAATTGACGCGCGCGAAGATCTTGTCTTTGTCGGAGAGAATATAATCCCAACGGGTATCCCATTTGTTCACGTCCGTAATCACCCGTTGGCTCGCGAACAGGTTGAAGCCGCGGGCGCGCGACGCCGGGTCGAGCGGCGAGACCGGCGAGGTGAGGATGAAATCGTTGTACAGCTTGGCGAAGCCGCCGATGCGGTTGGCCGGAACCACGTTATTGGGGAAGGGCTGCTTGATTCGCTGCGCGTTCGCGGTAGCCGGATCGAAGATCTGGTTGAAACCGGTGAAATCGCCCTGCAGCATCGACGGAGTCGGAACCAGGATATTCACTGGGAAGGATTGCCTGGAACGCATCAATTCCGTGTTGAACATGGCGAATAGCTTGTCTTTGATCACCGGACCTCCGACGGATCCGCCGAACTGGTTTTGGCGGAAGGGGGGCTTGGTGGCAGAGAAATTGAACGTGTTGCGCGCGTCGAATTTGTCGTTCCGCAAAAATTCCCAAACGCCGCCGTGCCAACTGTTCGTACCGGACTTGCTGACCACGCTTACGATGGCGGGCGAACCGAACTCGGGCGCGAAGTATCCGCGCATGATTTTGAACTCGGCAATGCCTTCGATCGTGGGCTGAACGGCGACCGCGCCATAAAACTCCTCCCGGCCGAGAACGCCATCGAACAGATAGGCGGCGGACACGTGGCGCGTCCCGGAAACCGCCACGGAAAGATTCGTGCGCCTTCCATTGAAGGACGAAGTGGTATCCTCGCCATTCTGCAAGACGGGCGGCACCGTGCCTGGAGTGAGCTGCGCCAACTGGAGAAAATTGCGGCCATTCAGAGGCAGCTCGATAATCGGCCGTTGAGAGATGACTTCGCCGATCGTTGCGCTGGTAGAGTTCAACGCGACTGCGCTCGCGGCTACAGTGATTTCCTGAGTCACCTCACCCACCTTCAGCGTGACGTCCTCTCTTCGGCGGGCATCCACTTGCAGCGTGATGTCGCGCAGCACGAACTTTTGGAAGCCGGGCGACTCCACCGTCAGGTTGTACCTGCCGACAGGCAATTGCGCGAAGATGTAGTTGCCCTGTGAATCGGAAGTGCCCTTTCGCACGTCGTTCGTATCCACATTCTGCACGGTCACGACAGGGAGGGCGACAGACGCTCCCGATGAATCCGTGACGTTTCCACGCAACTCCGCTACCGTAGTTTGCCCATAAGCCGCTATCGCAAAGAGGCAAGAGGCAACCGGAAAAACCAGCGCAAGACTTCGACGGCCGTTGTTCGTCATGAAAAGACCTCCTCGAAACTATCTTTATACGGATATACTCTCAACCAATTGAGTTGTCAAGTGAGGCTAGGCATGCATGTGTCGAGCATGCGACGCAGACTAGCGGCAAGTCTGCGTCGTATGCGTCGTGGGGACAAGACTTCAGCCTGCCGGTCTAAAAACTAAACCTCATTCCGAAGCGGAACTGGCGCTCGGAGGGGTTGGCCAATCCGCCCAGCGTATTGGTTATCGAGGAGAAATTGTTCAGCGTCCGAACCGTGCCGTCGCCATTCAGGACCATCGAAGCCACGCCGGCGCCTGGGTTCGCGAACTTCGGCGTGTTGGTTATGTTGAAGCACTCGGCCTTGAATTCCAGCTTGATTCGCTCATTCAACTTGAAGTTGCGGAAGGCGCTCAAGTCCAGATTCCACAAGCCCGGACCAAACATCGTGTTGCGCCCGGTCGAGCCGAAACGCACGCCGGTGGGCTGCCGGAAGGCTAGCGGATCGAACCACGATTTGTTGGCGCCGATCTCGCCGAGGACTTTGACTTTTCCCGTCGTGACCAGATCGGCGGTCTGGGCATTGCCGGGCGCATTCAGTTCCGTGCCCGCCGCGCTGATCGTGAAAGGGGTACCGGTGTAGGCCGCGAACATGCCGTTGGTCTGCCAGCCGCGGGTCAACCAGGAAGCAGGTCCCGCGGTCATCCAACGCTTCCCCGGGCCAAACGGCATTTCATAGAGGTAACCCATCGTGAGCATCTGAGCGCGGTTGTAGCCCGCAACGGCGCGGTTGCGGCTCCTCACCGGCTCCCAGTTCCAGGTGGGCGCACCCGTCCACCCATCCTCATCGGTCCAATTGATGGCTTTCGAAAATGTGTATGCGCCTTTCAGGAACAGACCGCGGCTGAATTGCCGGTTGAGCGCCACTTGAAGGCTGTGGTAGTTGCCGCTGGCGGCGCCGTCCCACATCAGCATGGCGATCCGGCGGTTCTGTGTGGCTGCGAGCGGCCGCCCCGCGGGACCTCCGCCTGGCGGCGCGGCGTTGATGTCGATGTCCAGCAGTTGGTGCACGGTCTGTGTGCCCACATAGGCGAAGCTGGTCACGATTTCCGCCGGCAGCTTCCGCTCGACGCTAAAATTCCAGGACTGAATATAGCCGCGATTCAGCTCGCCGCCCCATGCGCTTCGCGGACCCATGTCGATGGTCGGCGGCAGTGGGATGACACCGGTGCTCGTGTCGGGTAGAGGAATGGCCGGAATACCTTTGTCGATCGTGTCGATCCAAGTGAACGGCGTGGTTGAAACGAAGGATGCGCCAATGGTCGCCGGGTACATACCGCGCAAAGGCCGTGAGAAGGGGAGCGGATCGTACGTGATCCCGTATCCGCTGCGCACCACGGTTTTCTCCGTCGCGCGGAACGCGAACCCGATACGCGGAGCAACCAGCCTCTTGCTGGTTGTGATGCCGGCGTTTCTCGGGTTGTTTCCCACGCCGCCCATGGTAACCAGATTCGTGCCCGGGTCCCACCGCTCGATGCCGCGGTCTTTCCGCCCGATCAGCGGGAAATACTCATAGCGCAATCCGATGTTTAGTGTAAGCCTGCGCGTGACTTGCCAACGGTCCCGGACAAATCCGCCAAACTGCCATTCGCGGTTCGTCATCTGGTACAACTGGACGGCCTTCTGCATGGAAGTGGTCAACCCGAGCAGGTAGGTCGCATACGAGTTCAGGTAATTCGAGGTGTAGCCTCTCGCTCCCGTGGCATCGCCGCCGAAGGTGATGTTTCCGCGCGGTCCGCCGCTGACTTCCGGCTGCCACTGGTCCATTTGGTATCGAACCAGGTCGAAACCCCAGCGAATTTCGTGCGATCCGTGCATTTTCGTGGCGTTGGTCGTATAGGTGAAGGAGCGCTCGTTGTAGAAGTGCGGCTGCCAGCCGGCGGTTGCCCCCCAGGTTGTAAAGCCGTGGACGATGGTAGGCATGCCGGTGTAACAGCCGCCGTTAGCGAGACCGGGGCAGGCCGCTTTCACACGGTCGGCTCCCGGTCCGGTTACGACCGGTTCATTGGTATTCGGAATGCCCCAAACGTCGCTCCCGATGTTTTTCCCGTAACCCGGGTAAACCCCGGTCATATCCATGCGCGTGAAGGCCACCGTGCCGTCGAGCAGCAAGGTCGGCGAGAACGTCTTTGTGTAGCCGAACGTCGGGAGGATGACGTGAGTATCGGTCACCTCCGGCGCTCCCGCGCGGCTCAACCCGGGCCCGCCGAGTTGGTCGCCGAAGGCGAATTTCGAGCTGACTTTCGCATCCATGCGACTATATTTGCCCCAAAGAACCAGGCTGTTCGAAGGGTTCCAGTTGACCTTCACGTCGTAGTTGTAACGGTTGAGTCGTTCGGTGCCTGAAGTGAAATAGTTATTCAACGTGCCTTGAGAGGTCCCGGGCAGATTCGCGAAGGGAGCCAAATCCTGGATTTTTTTGCTAATGGGGCTGATACGGCCCACGGGGATCTGGTTGCCGGCGAAGGGTTGCCGGTCGCTGCCGTCCGGATTGCCCGTCAACGGGTCATATATCGTGACCGGCAGCCCGCCGAAGTTGCCCGCGCGGATGTCAGCCGTTGGTACCGAGTAGGGGATGGGAGAAATGCCGGCACGTTCCAGGGTTCCTTCAAAGCTGCCGAAGAAGAAAAGCTTGTCCTTCTTCACCGGCCCGCCTATCGTTCCGCCGAGAATGTTGAAAATCGACTTGGCCTTGCCGGTGCTCGACGGAAGGAAGAAGTTTCGCGTCCTCAGGTGTTGGTTGTCATGGTACTCGAAACCCGAGCCGTGAAACTCATTCGTACCGGATTTCGTAGCCACGGTGACCGCCGCTCCTCCGGCCATGCCCTGCTCCGCGTCGAACGAACCGGTGCTGATATTCACGGCGTTGATGGACTCAACCGGGGGAACGTACACCATATTGTGGGGCAGCCAGATGTAGACGTTCGTTGCGCCATCCACACGCGCGTTGTTATTGTTCCGCGCAGTTCCGTTGACGTTGGTCGTGAGCGCACGCGCGGGCGCCGCACCGACGCTGTTTTGGAAATTGGCCGGAGTGGCGCCGGGGACAAGGTTGATCAGGCTCTGGAAATTGCGGTAGGAGGAAAGAGGAAGGTTCTCCACCGCGCGGCTGGTGATTTCGGTATGGACGTCGGACTTGTCCGTCTGAAGGGCGGCGGCGCTCGCTTCGACTGTGACCTGCTCGGTGATTTGTCCGAGCTCGAGCCGGACGCCGACACGTGTCACGCTGTTGATGGTGATATCAACGCCGGTCTGGGTGAACATGCGAAACCCGATAGCCGTCACTTTCAGGTCGTAGCTGCCAGGCAATAGATTCGCGAAGGTGTAGCGGCCCTCCGAATCAACCTTGGTTTCACGAACGGCTCCCGTGCCTTTATTCGTCATGGTGACGGAGGCGCCGGAAACGACCGCGCCGCTTTGGTCGAGCACCGTGCCGACGGCTGAACCGTAAAGGACCTGTGCGGAAACCGGACGGATTGTGAATGCTGAGAGTAGCAGCACGCTGAGAAGCGTGGCTGGGAACGTTCGATTCATGGTAGCCCCCTTTTTCAGATGCGAGATATTGGAGCCGACGCGAGAGTGGAAATTTGAAGCAGACGAGGCGAAGCCCGCCGCCGGCATTCAGTCAAAGATCAGACGCGAGTTCACTCCGTGGTGATCCCTAACTCCGCGAGCACGTCGCGGTGCAGGATTTGCTCTATGATCTCACAGGAGATCTTCGGTAATGGCGTCCCGGCCACCTGGTCGTTCAGCCGCTGCAATGCCGCCATCGACGACGCTGGTTCCCACAGCGGGTAATCCGAGCCGTAGAGAAGCTTGTGATAGACGCCCCACTCCCCGCAAACCACCAAGGCTTCGTAGCCCTGCCAGGGTCTGTGCCAGAGACCGGAGATGTCGGCATAAACATTCGGGTGCTTGCGAATCACCATCGCCGCCTCGCGCTGCCAGGGATGGCCCAAATGGGCCATGATGATCCTCAACTCCGGCATCGCGATTGCCAGCTCGTCTACCAGGAGCGGTATCGACAGCCGCAGCAGGCCCTTGGTAGCGGGAGAAGTTCCCATGTGGGTGAGCACGGGCAGACTTAGTTCTACGGCGCGCTGGAAGAACGGACGGAACTGAGGGTCGGCGATGTTATAGAGCGACATCACCGGATAGAGCTTGATACCCTTCATCCCGAAGTCTTGAGCGCCGCGCTCCATTTCTTCGATGGCGTCCGGATGGCTGGGATCGAGGGCCATGAACCCGATGTACTTCTTCGGATTCCTCGAAACCAGCTTCGCCACGTATTCGTGCGGCGTGTGTATTCCGAGGGCGTAGGCGGTGATGCCGAAAACGATGGCTTTTCCGACTGGCGCCATGGCCGCTTCGTACTGCTCCGGCGTGATTTCCGGCCACGCCCCCGTTCCGCCGCGCTCATCCCATTCGCGGGCGAACTCCGGCCCGAAGTGGGCGCGCCGCATGAAGTGGGTATGGTAGTCGATGATCATAAGGCTAGCGGGCGCGCTGCATCGTCACCCCGGTCGAAGCCTGAAACGCGTACTTCCCGCGCACTTCATCCGTCAACTCCACTCCGAGACCCGGCGCGGTTGAGGGGTAAAGGTAACCATCCTCGATTCGGGGTTTCTCGGAGAACAATTCATTGCACAGGGGAAAGCCCCAGGTGGGGTACTCGAGAATCGAAGTGTTCGGAACTGTAAAGGCCAGATGATAGTTCGGCGCGAGCACGACGGACGAGCCCCAGGAATGAAACGCCACTTCCACACCATGACTTTGCGCCAGAGCGGCGATTTTCCGGCACTCCTGAATGCCCCCCGAGTGTGCCGTATCCGGTTGAGCGATGTCCAAAGCGCCCGCGTTGAAGAAGTTCCGGAACTCGTGAATGGAGGTGGAGCTCTCCCCTCCGGAGATGGGAATCGACAACTGCCTGCGAACGTGCGCGTAGCCCGCGTAATCGGTAGCCGCGCACGGCTCTTCGAACCAGCGTAAATTCAGGTGCTCCATCGCTTTGCCGATCTGAATTGCTTCGCCCGCGCTCCAAGGCTCCGGATTGTGACCCTGGACCGCGTCAACCATCAGCTCGATGTCGTTTCCAAGCGCATCACGGACGGCTTCCATCTTGCGCAGGTCCTGGCGGAAACCCATCCCAATCCGCACTTTGACCGCTCGAAAGCCTTCCGCGCGATAGCGCCGCATCTCCTCGATAGTTTGATCAAGGGGCTTTTCCAAACCTCCGCTCGCGTAGATGGGCAGGCGGCTATGCACTTTTCCGCCCAGCAACTCGTAAACCGGCAGGCCTCGAACCTTGCCCAGAATGTCCCATAGCGCAGTCTCGATCGCCCCAATCGTGCTGATCCCCACGCCCACCCGAGCCCAGAATAGCGTCTTGCTGTACATCTTCTGAAAAAGGTAGGCAACCTGCGTCGGATCCTCGCCCACGAGTAGCGGTTCGAGCGCCTCGACGATGCCTTTCACGGCGAGCGGGGCGAAGATGCCGGCGTAGGTCTCGCCCAATCCGGTGATTCCCTCGTCCGTATGCACCTGAATCAGGGATGCGTGAACGGAAGAGAGCGAACCGCCCGACCAACGGATCTCTTCGGTGGGCGCGGCCGTGAGCAGGATCGTTTCCAAACTCGTGATTTTCATCTACCGATTTTCACCTAATTGATAAGCCATCAATACTACAATGGAATTATTGCGCCCGTCAATTTCACCCGCTATTCTGGGATCATACATGCCTGTAAAGAAACCACTTCCTCCAAAGAGGTACCAGGTTCCCGCGCTCAAGCGCGCCTTTGGAATACTCGACAGCCTGAATGAAAGCAGCTTCGGTTTGACCGTTCAGGAGGTGAGCAGCATCCACAAGATCCCGTACAGCACGGTGTTCTACCTTCTGGAAACCATGCTCGAGTGCGGCTATGTTCAAAGGAACGGCGACTCCAAGAAATACACGCTGGGCCACAAGCTGTTTGCGTTTCGGGACGGAAGCGTCGCGAAGAGCGCGCTCAATCTCCGGGCGCTGGCCTTCCCGCTTTTGCAGGAACTGACCGACGTGACCGGCTTGACCGTCCACATCGCGATTCTCAACAAGGACGAAGCTGTCTACATCGAAAAAACCGAGTCCAACGGCTTCATCCGGCTCAATACCTGGGTTGGAGAGCGGAAGAGTTTGCACTGCACGGGAGTGGGAAAGGCTTTGCTGATGCCGCTGCCCGACGAAGAGATTCGCAAGCTGGTGACAGCCGAATCGATGATTCGCCGCACGGAAAGAACCATCACGTCCGTTGACGCTCTGCTGGAAAACCTGGCGAAGTGCCGGGAACGCGGATATGCGCTCGACGACGCCGAAGATGAAGCCGAAGGCAGAGGTTTGGCTGCGCCCATATTTGACAGCGAAGGTAAGGTGATCGCTTCGGTCGGTTTCGCCGGCACCCTCGCCCAGATCGATCTGCACCGTATCGACGCTTTGGGAAAGGCCATCAAGAACTATGCGGGGCAGATATCGCGCCGGTTAGGGTATACAGGCGTGGCCGGCCGCAGTCTGAAGCTGGTTCAGAACCTTTAGCTGGCGTAGAATCTTTGAGCTCATGTCGAAAAAATGGTGGACGGTCGGGCTCCTGTTCCTGGGCATCCTGATCAACTACGTCGATCGCGGCAACCTGAGCATCGTCGCGGTTCCCATGATGCGCGAGTTTGGAATCTCGCCCAAAGCCATGGGCATCCTGCTCTCGGCATTTTTCTGGAGTTATTCGCTTCTTCAAATACCGGCAGGGTATGTGGTAGACCGCTTCGGTTTGAAGTGGACCTACGCCGGGGCCTTCCTGCTGTGGTCGCTGGCATCGGCGGCGGTGGGCTTGGCCGAGTCCTTCGAGCAGGTCCTTGCATTTCGCGTCCTGCTTGGAATTGGCGAAGCGGTGGCGGCGCCGGCCAGTCTCGCGTATATCCGCCAGCAGTTTCGAGAAGACGAGCAGGGTTTGCCTACCGCCATCTACGTCTCGGGAATGATGCTGGGGCCGGCGATCGGGGCGTTCTTCGGCGCGGTGCTGCTGGAGCATCTGGGATGGCGGCAGCTTTTTGTATTCACGGGCCTGGGCGGGTGCCTTTGGCTCATCCCGTGGTTCCTGGTAGCGCCTACCGCCAAAGCCCGGCGCGAAGTACGGGCCGCGGAGCAACCTATCGAATGGGCGCGTCTATTTCGTAGTCCGCTGCTCTGGGGCATCTCGGTCGGAGCGTTCTTCTATTCCTACTACTGGTATTTCTACCTGACGTGGCTGCCGTCGTATCTCGTCATGGCCCACGGATTCTCCTTCCTCAAAATGGGCGCGTACACAGCCATTCCCCTGCTCGGGATGGCTCTGGTGGCAACGCTTGCCGGCCGCGCCGCGGACCGCATGATCTCGCGCTCGGGCCACGCCCTCCGCGTCAGGAAGGCATTCGTGTGCGTGGGCTTCACCGCGGGTAGTTCGATTTTTCTGTTGCTCTTGGTTCAATCGCAATACGCCGTATTGGCGACGGTCTGCTTCTCGCTCTTAGGTATCGGTTTGGCAAGCGCGAACTACTGGGCGCTCACTCAAGCCGTGACGCCCGAGCGAATCATCGGACGCGTGATCGGGTATCAGAATACGGTAGCCAATGCCGCCGGAGTCTGCGCGCCTATCCTTACCGGTTATCTGCTCGGAGACGGAAAGGACTTTCGTTCTTCCATTGCATTCGCAGGCGGCTCTCTTCTGATCGCAGCGGCTGCATATGCATGGATGGTTCGGGAGCGGGACGTCAAAGCCTTCCAGACGCAGTCCGGTACGTAACGTCCGCCGCGAGCCGGCGAGACAGCTCCAGAGCGCAATCGACCACCATTTGCCCGCATTCGGGAGTGAGCGCCATCGGAAGCTGGTAGGACTGGAAGAGCATGTCGGGAATCGCATAGGTTTCCCACGGCGACCAGCCGCCCCGCGGGTAAGCGTCCGCCGGGGAAATGTAGCCGATGCATCCGTTCGAGTAGCCGAGAAAGACGGTTTTCGAAAAAGGGGAATCCTTTTTCACTGCCAACCCCAGCTCCACCAGGGTTTCCCCAGGGACCGCGACGATCGCGATGTCGTTGATCCGGATGGCTTGCACTTCGAGCGGAATACTGACTTCCTTCTTCCCCGCCTCCACGGTGCGATGGAGCAATTGCGCCCAGTCGTAAAAATGCCGCAACACCGTGATGACTCCCGGGGACGCGTTATCCGCTTTCGCCTTCTCCCACTTCCCGGTTCGGTCGGCGAGAATCCGCTTGGTCTCCTCAAGAGACGGTAGAGGGAGCAGCGGCAAGTCTATGCTTTGAGTCACGACCTGAATGCGGTCCGTTTGACCGGACTCGACCGGGACATACGGGTAAAGCGATACCTTCGCAAGGGACGACAGAAACACACGCGGGCCGCGGCGCTCATGCGTGCGGATCTGCA
This sequence comes from Candidatus Sulfopaludibacter sp. SbA3, assembly GCA_945893365.1. Classification (GTDB taxonomy): domain Bacteria; phylum Acidobacteriota; class Terriglobia; order Bryobacterales; family Bryobacteraceae; genus SYKU01. The sequence goes on from CAMDED010000064.1 coordinate 25,917, forward strand.
TCATGGTTTTCACCACCTCGGCGCCAAGAGTGGTTCCAAGGCGGTGCATATTCTCCGAATCGTCCGCGCGGGCCCCAATGCCTGTCGCGGGATTGATATTGCCCGCCGCGCCTTGCAGGAACAGAGACAGCGCTCCGGTGGCCGTCTCGATATGTTCCCGGGCGGGTCCTATGAAATCCGGCGAGAGTTTCAGGAATTTCGGCCCCATCGTCACCGTGTGACAGCCATGGCTGTACAGTACGGCCAAAGGCCGCCCGCCGTCCAGGTGGTCGATACGGATCACGCTCACTTCCGGGTCCATCGGTCCGTCCGGATTCTCACCGAGGAATGCCTTGCCGTTTTCATCCTTCTCACGGCGGTTGATGCCGATATTCACCGACCCCGAACCCGAGCCGACGCGCACCGGTTGCAGGTTCGAATTCGCGGCCGCCGCCACGCCCGTCAGTTGCGCCTTCAGATTCACAAGGTACGACGCCTGCAACTGCCGTTGGTCCTCCTCCTGAAACAGGAAGCCCGGAAGCGTGGGGCCACAATGCGTGTGGCTGTAATTAAGCAGCACGCATTCCGCGCGAGTCCCCACCGCCGCGGCAATTTTTTGCCGAACATCCGTGGCCGCCGGGTTCTGGATGAACGCGATGTCACAGGCGACAATGACGATCTTGGTTTCGCCATCCGTCAGGACGAGGGCTGTCGCAGTCAGCGGACGCTCGATACCGGTTGAGACACCCTCGCGGATGTAATAGCCGACCATGCCGATTCCAATCGGCGGGGTGATGTCGATACGTGAAACGCCAGCGTGCATAGGTTTAGGCGAGAAGCTTTTTCTTGACTTCGCCGGCAACATCCGTCAGGCGGAAATCCCGCCCCTGGTGGCGATAGGTGAGCCGTGTATGATCGAAGCCAAGGCAGTGCAGGATGGTTGCCTGCAGATCGTGCACATGAACTTTGTCTTCGACGATGTTGAATCCAATGTCGTCCGTCTTTCCGACCACCTGCCCGCCCTTGATTCCGCCTCCCGCCATCCACATGCTGAACGCCAGCGGATGATGGTCGCGGCCCTCATTGCCCGGCTCCCCGGGACGCCTGATCTCGACCATGGGAGTGCGGCCGAACTCGCCGCCCCAGACTACCAATGTGGAATCGAGCAACCCGCGCTCCTTCAGGTCCTGGATCAGAGCCGCGGCGGGATGGTCGGTTGCCTCGCACTTCTCCTTTAAGCCCTTGTTCAACTCCGAGTGATGGTCCCAGCTCGCATGCATCAATTGAACGAAGCGCACGCCGCGCTCCACCATGCGTCTGGCGAGCAGGCAGTTCGTGCCGAACGGCCGTGTCTCCTTCCGATTGACGCCATACATTTCGAGCGTGCGGGGCGATTCCTTCGAAAAATCCAGTAGCTCGGGAGCCGAAGACTGCATCCGGAACGCCAACTCGTAGGAGGCGATACGCGAAGCGATCTCGACATCGCCAGTCGTGGCAAGACGCTCCTCATTGAAGTCGCGCATCAGGTCGAGCCCCGAGCGCTGAATTTTCGGGCTGACTCCCTCCGGGCTCGAAAGATACAGCACCGGATCGCCCGCACTGCGAAAAGTTACGCCCTGATAGGTGGATGGCAAGAATCCGCTCGACCAGTTGGAAGCGCCGCCGCTCGTTCCTCTGCCGGAGCTGAGCACCACAAAACCGGGAAGGTTCCGCGATTCGCTTCCCAATCCGTAGGTCGCCCACGCCCCCATGGACGGCCGCCCAAATTGAATGCTGCCGCTCATCAGCAGAAGCTGGCCCGGATGGTGATTGAATGCATCGGTGAACATGGACCGGACGAGACAAATGTCGTCCGCGCGCGAGGCCAGTCCGGGCAGCAAGTCGGATAATTCCATGCCGCACTGCCCCGCGGGCTTGAAGACGCGCGGGCTGGCCATCACCTTGGCGGTGGGCTTAATGAAAGCCAGCCGCAGATTTTTCGTGAGCGACTCAGGCAATGGATGGCCGTCCCACTTCTGCAATCCGGGCTTGGGATCGAACAGGTCCACCTGGCTCGGCGCGCCCTCCATAAACATAAAGATGACGTTCTTTGCTTTTGGGGCGAAGTGAGAAGGCTTTGGCGTGAGCGGGTCCGTTATGCGCTCCGCCTCGGCCGCGCGACCCTCATCCGCCAGCACGTGCAGGAGCGCAATCGTACCCAACCCACCGCCGCAATCGCGGAAGAAACGTCGTCGGGTCTGAATCTGACTGAACTGGCCGCTGTCCATCGTCTACTCCCTTGTGATGAATTCATCCAGGTTCAGCAGCGCGCGGCTGAACGTCACCCATTCCGCCATTTCCGTCCGCGGCACGCCCTCGATGCGCCCTGGGAACAGCTTCGCGGGCGCATCCGGCTCCTGCTTGAAGATTTCTCTTTGCTGATGGAAGAAGCTGGCGGCGCGATCCTTCTCACGGGCGCTCGGCATTCGTCCCAGAGCCAGCAGGAAAGCGTACTCGATGCGGTCCGCCGCGCTGCCCTGCCGTTCCCGCAGGACCCTCGCCGCAAGCGCTTGCGCGGTCTCGAAAAACACCGGATCGTTCAAAAGGTTCAGCGCCTGCAGCGGAGTCGTCGAGCGCTCGCGCCGGGTGCACGCGAGATTCGAATCCGGCGCGTCGAACGTCATAAGCTGCGCATAGGGAACAGTTCGCTGGAAGAATGTGTAGAGCCCGCGGCGGTAGCGGTCCGCGCCTTCACTGTCCTTCCATTTCACGAAATCGCCATATCCCAGATTCGTCATGCCCGCGGGCTGCGGCGGGCGCACGCTCTTGCCGCCGATTGCGGGATTGAGGAGCGCACTCGCGCTCAATGCCGCATCGCGCACGAGTTCAGCCTCGAGACGCAGCCGGGTCTGACGCGCAAGCAGTTTATTGTAGGGGTCGCGGGCGATCAATTCCTTCCTGGTATGCGAAGCCTGCCTGTAAGCCGCCGACTGCACGATGAGCTTGTGCATCGACTTCACGCTCCACTCCCGCGCCTGGAATTCCGTCGCGAGCCAGTCGAGCAATTCCGGATGCGTGGGCCGCTCCCCTTGCGTTCCGAAATCTCCGGCAGTCGAGACAAGCCCTCTTCCGAAAAACGCCTGCCACATTCGGTTCACCGCAACGCGCGGCGTGAGCGGATTCCGCGGCGACACGATCCAGCGAGCGAGATCGAGGCGATTCGCCTTCGGTCCCGCCACGAGCGCCGGAAGCACGGCGGGCGTGCCGGGGTCGACCGCAATTCCAGGGTCCCGGAAATCGCCGCGGATCAGCACGTGCGCCGCCGGCGGATTTGCAACATCGGCGATTGACTGCGCCTGGCTCAAGGCCGGAAAGCTTGCGGCCAATTGCTGCAGTTTCTCCCGCAGCTCCTTGAACCCCAACTCCTTATACTTGTCCTTGCTGACGACGGCGCTATACCAATCGAGGAAATGATCCGTGAGCTTGTCCTGCTCCTTCTGCGTGCGCTTGGCAGGGTCTTTCAGCAGGATCTGACGTTCGTCATTCCATAACACGGTCCACACGAGGTCCCAGTCGCCGCCATACTTCCCTTGATTCCTGCCGGCTTCGATCGCCTTTGGCTCCCAGGCGGTCTGGAGCGGCGCAACTTTATATTGCTCCAGAAGTTCACGCCGCCTGCGCCGGTATTCCGGCTCAGCCTTGAGATAGGGGCCAATTTCCCCCGGCATCGGAGCGTCCACATCGACTTCGTCAGCGGGGTTGAAAAACGCGAACAGTTGGTAGAACTCTTTTTGGCTGATCGGATCGTACTTATGGTCGTGGCACTGGGCGCATCCCACTGTCAGCCCTAGCCACACCGTGCCAACGGTGCTGGCGCGGTCGACCGCCTGCTCGACGCGCAACTGCTCACGGTCGATTCCGCCTTCGCGGTTCGTCAAGGTGTTGCGATGGAAACCGGTGGCTACCTTCTGCTCGACGGTTGCATTCGGAAGCAGGTCGCCCGCGATCTGCCATAGGGTGAACTCGTCGTACGGCATATCGCGATTCAGCGATTCAATCAGCCAATGCCGGTATCGCCAGGCGTGAGGTCTGGGCAGGTCCTTCTCGTACCCGTCGCTATCGGCATAGCGGGCGAGGTCAAGCCAATGGCGGGCCCACTTTTCGCCATAGTGCGGGGAGGCGAGCATGTGGTCGACCAATCGCTCGTAAGCGTCCGGCCGGTTGTCCTGAACGAATCCGGCGATCTCCTCCGGAGTGGGTGGCAGTCCTCGAAGATCGAGACTGAGCCGCCGGATCAACGTGTGGCGGTCAGCCTCCGGTGAGGGCTGAATCCCTTCGGCCTCGAGCTTTGCCAGGATAAAAGCGTCGATGGGATTTCGGACCCACGAGCGGCCGCGCGCGGCCGGAGGTGCGAAGCGCTCCGGAGGCCGGAAGGCCCAGTGGCTGCTCTTCGATCGCGATTCAGATTGCTCAGCAGGCATAGCAGGCCACACGGCGCCCTCATCGATCCAGGTCCGAAGCGCGCTTATCTGTTCCGGCGTGAGCTGTTCTCCAACAGGAGGCATGATCGCACCGGGCTTCACACCCGACACCATTTGGATCAGTTTGCTCTCGGCGCCTTTGCCGGGTACGATGACCTTCCCCGAATACCCACCCGCCAGCGCGGCCTCGCGGCGATCCAGCCGCAGACCGCTCATGACTTGACGTGGGCCATGGCAGCCGTAGCACTTCTGGCGGAAAACAGGCTCCACATCGCGCACGAAATCAACGGAAAAACCGCGAGCGGCGTTAAGAACGAGCGATGCGGCCGCGACTATGACAATTCGACTAAGCATCTAGTTGGGATTCTATCATCCCAGCGTGTAGTGAGGCTATGCGAGACTGCCGGAACCTGTTGGCTCCGCACGCCGATTCATGACGAACTCGGCAAGAACGGCGATGGTTCAAACGGAGCAGGCGCCCGTCTGCGAGTGGTACGGAGCAACGCAACTTCCGGATGCCGTGACACGACAAGGATCCGCAGGCCTCCTCTTGACCCCTTCCGATCTCAACCCGCTCACACACGGAGGGCTTTGCCCCGACCCTTTTCGAACCGCACGCCGGCACTTTTTCTTGTTTGGCAAGTTGTCCATCCGATGAACGCCTTCGTGATCGGATCCATCAACGCACTGGAGGCAAACCGGTGGACACGCAGAAACCGGAAAAAGCCGGCGGCTCCTCCGGCCCGGCTGCGACTCCGATCCTTCGGGACCGACTGCCGCTTCGGCGGCCTAAATCATTGGTAGCCATATCTCGGGTCATGCCCGATGCTCAGACCGGACGGAAGTACATCTCTTCGGTCGGAGGCGCCTCGCTAGCGGCGCCTCGATCCGCTAAGTAGCGGGAAGAGCCACCTTATCTTTGCCCAATTCCGTAGCCTGGCCCGTTCGTCTCCGGCGAGATGCACTCGGACACCGGTTCTACGTCCAGGAGAAGCGCTTCAAGACATAGGAAAGGCGCCGGCCGTCGGCGACGCTTACCTGAACCTGACTAGGCACGAAGTAGCGGGAGGCGCGCACCGTGAGACAAAGGGCTCCGTGCAACGGGCGCACTTTGATCGGAATCGAAAGATCGAAGTCGCCCACCGGAAGAAGCAGTTCGGCCACAGTTCGCCCCTCGCAGTCGATTCGAATCGACTGTCCGTTCAGCCAGGTTGCCCACTCAGGAAGCATTCCTCGAATTGACAGATTCCCACTTCCTGGCGGAAGCATGAAATGCGCTTCCGTTGTCGCCCACCCGTCTGAAAACCAGCCCTGAGAGCGATGGATTCTGTCACCGACCGTGTGCGCAATCCGGCGCGCAATAAGATCTTTAAGCTTTTGCGAAACGGTCCGAAGAATCCCCGGGACGCACTCATCAATGGCGTCGTACCAAATCTTCGAGTAGGTATCGAGGCCGTACACAAAGTATCCGGGCGGCAACCATCGTCCGGTTTCACGCCGGAGAACATCGCCGATTTCAGCCACCCGGGTGGCTCCGCCGGTGAACGTCTTGGCTGTCCCGTACTCGCGCAGACATCCCATGTATTCGGGGATGTAGACCAACGGGTATCGCTTTCCAATGCGGATCAAAAGGTCCCAATCCATGACGTAATGCAATTTCTCGTCGAGCCAGCCGATTTCCTCAAGAACGGCGCGGCGGAAATATGCAGTCTGCTGAAGAATGTAGTCCGAGAGATGGACGAGTTTCCAGAGATTGAAAGGTTCGGTAATCGGGAAGCGGCCGGTAACATTGCCGTCGTAATCGAGCAGGTAGCCTTCACCGTAGACGGCTCCAGCCTTCGGGTTGGCTTCAAACGCGCGCACCGCGTGCGATATCGCTCCGGGGAGAATCGTGTCGTCTGAATTGAGATATGAAACAACCTCTCCCTTCGCCATTCGAAAGCCCTTGTTGATGGCGTGAGACTGACCGCGGTCCCGTTCGGAAATGAATTTCAGCCGGCTGGCGTATTCGCGGACGACCTTAGCGGTTTCATCCGTCGACCCCCCATCCATGACGATGTATTCGATCCGCGGGTAGTCCTGGCTGAGTACGCTCTCGATCGTCGCCCGGATGAAGTGGCCTTGATTGTAGGACGGCGTTACGACCGTGACGAGTGGACTGCGCATTCAGATGATCGGAACCGTCTGCTCAGGAGCCCGCGGGAAACAGGCGTTTCTCCATTATTGTTACACTAAAAGGTGGTGCCGGAGCATACGGCCTTGAACCGCCGTAGGCCGTCGGCGCATGCCCAAGGATGTGGACCGTGCAACACGGACCCGGAACGAAACCGAAGTTGTTTGCCGCTCTTGCCCTCGCCGCCGCAATCGTCCTCGCCAGAGCTCAAACCGACCTCGGGGGCTCCATCGTCATGGGCTTCGACGATCCGGCCATCCAGTACGCCTCAAACGTGCTGAAAGACCCTATCAGCGAACTGCAGCGCAAACTCGACCGCGGCGAAGCGAGACTGCGGTTCGACAAGGAACGCGGCTACCTGCCCTCCGTCCTGGAACTTCTGAAGGTTCCGGTATCCTCCCAGGCTCTGGTGTTTTCAAAGACCAGCTTCCAACTTCAGCGCATTACACCGCAAACGCCGCGCGCGATCTACTTCAACGACCAGGTTTATATCGGCTACGTGGTCGACGGAGATGTCGTCGAGGCGTCGGCTGTAGACCCGGAAAAAGGCGCGATCTTTTATACGCTCGACCAGAGCGGCAAGACCACGCCCCGGTTCGTGCGCCGCGACGAATGCCTGCAGTGCCACGCGTCTCCGAGGACCCTGGGGGTGCCCGGCCACATGGTGCGCTCGGTCTACACCGGCACCGACGGCTACCCGATTTTCCAGGCCGGCGGCTTCGTCACCGATCACCGTTCCCCGCTCAGGGAACGCTGGGGAGGATGGTACGTGACCGGAACCCATGGCGCGGACCTGCACATGGGGAATGCCTTCTTGCGGGGCGATAACCCCGATGCCATGGACCTGAAAGCGGGCGCGAACGTGACCGATCTCGCCAGCCGCTTCGATACGGACCGCTATCTTTCTCCCCACAGCGATATCGTGGCGCTGATGGCGCTCGAACACCAAACGCGCATGCACAACCTGATCACGCGGGTCAGCTATGAGGCGCGAACGGCGATGGAGCAGCAAGTGTCCATGAACCGGGCGCTCAAGCGGCCCGATGACGAATGGTCGGACTCCACGCGGCGGCGTATTTACGGGCCGTCGGAAGTGCTGCTTCAGTACATGCTGTTCCGTGACGAAGCGCCGCTCCACGCCCCAGTCAAAGGCACGTCCGCCTTCACGGCCGATTTTCCCCGGCAGGGGCCGAGGGATCGCAAAGGGCGTTCCCTGCGGGATCTCGACCTGACCAAGCGGCTCCTGCGCTATCCGTGCAGCTATCTGATCTACTCCGAGGCCTTCGACGCTCTTCCGAAAGAGGTGGCCGAATATGTCTACCGGAGGCTGTGGGAAGTGCTTTCCGGCGGCGACACGGGGAAGGTTTACGGAACGCTCACGGCCTCGGAGCGGGCTGACATCGCCGGGATCCTGCACGACACCAAGCCCGCGTTTGCCGCGTACTGGGACTCAAGACGGGGTTCGAGCACCCGCTGAAAGCCGCCCACCGCCGGCTCCGCGGCAGCCTGCGCAATACCCAATAAAATTTCTCTTGACGTTTTGGCCGCTTCGTACTAACTTATTAGTATGAAGCCGCCGAGTACAACCCTCACCGCTCAGGAACTCGAGATCATGAAGATCGTCTGGCGCCTGGAGAAGGCGACCGTGCGCGCCGTTTATGAAGCTTTGCTCGAACGCCGCAAGATCGCCTACACCACGGTCATGACGATGATGAAGATCCTCGAACAGAAGAAATACCTGTCCAAGAGCCGGGACGAGAAGGCGTTTGTCTACACGCCTTCGGCGCCTCGCAACCAGGTGATTAGAGGTATGGTGCGCGAGTTTGTCGACCGCGTTTTCAACGGAGCGGCCGAGCCTCTGGTCGCTCATCTTGTCGAAGACCGGAAGCTCTCGCAGAAGGATTTGCGCGAGATCGCGCGCATGATTCGCGCCAGCGCCGAAGGGAGCAAGAAATGAACTACGCGCTGTGGTTACAGAATCTGGGACTGTATTGTGCGCAGGTCGCGATCGTCGCCCTGGCAGGGGCCCTGGCTGCCGCCGCATTCCGCATGCGCGCTCCCGGGCCTCGTCTGCTTTACTGGCAGATTGTGCTGTCCGCCTGCCTAATTCTCCCCGCCGTGCAGCCTTGGAAACAGGCGCCCTCGGGGCAGGATGACGTGCAGGTCGAAATTCGCGGCGCGCGGACTGCGCAGTCTCCCCAACGCGGCGAAACGGTTCCGATCGAGCTTGCGGTGGCGATCCTTCTCTCCGCCGGCGTCGCCCTGCGCACCGCGTGGCTCGCAGCCGGATTTCTAAAACTCCGGTCCCTCCGCCAAACCGCGCGGCTTGTCCATCCGCCGCTCCCGGCGATAGAGGAGATGCGCCGAAAAACCGGTGTCGACGCGCCGGCGTTTCTCTCTTCCCGTATTTTGAGCCCCATCGCGATGGGCGTTTTTCGGCCAGCCATTCTGTTGCCGGAGCGCTTTCTCACCATGCCGGTCGAAGAACAGCGAGCCGTGGCTTGCCATGAGCTGCTGCACATCCGCCGGCGGGATACTCTCATTGTCATCCTCGAGGAGTTCGTCCGCGCCGTCCTTTGGTTCCATCCCGCCGTGTGGTGGATTCTGGGCCAGATTCATTTGACCCGTGAACAAGCCGTGGACCGGGAAGCGGTGCGGCTCACGAAGTCGCGGGCGAGCTATCTCACCGCGCTGCTGGCCATGGCGGAAGCGAAGGTGCGGCTCGACCTCGCGCCCGCCCCGTTGTTTTTGAGAAAACGCCATCTCGCGAAAAGAGTGGCGTCCATCCTGATGGAGGTAACTATGTCGAAACGTCGAATGATTCCGTCCATGGCCGCGATGCTTGGTGTGCTTCTGGCCGCCGGCCGCGTGGCTGTACTTGTCTTTCCCTTGCAGGCCCAGGCGCAGGAGGGCGAGAGTCCGCGCGTCCTTCACAAGGCGCTCGCGGTCTATCCAGCGGAAGCGAAACAGAAGCGCATTGAGGGCGCCGTGACTATGGAAATCTCGCTCGATGCAAAAGGCAACGTCACCGACGCCCGCGCCGTCAGTGGTCCGGAGGAGTTGCGCGCGGCCGCGCTGCGATCGGTGCTTGATTCGCATTACGCAAACGATTCCGGGTATGCCCGGAAGGCGACGGCGACGGTTGAATTCCGGCTTGGCGATCAGGCCCAAGCCGTGAACAGGGCCGTTGTGAATCCGGCAAGAGATATGGGGCGCGTGCAGCGGATTCAGATCGAGGGCGTCACCGCAAGCGCGCAAGAGACGCTTCAGAGCCGGATTCCGGTGCGGGTCGGCGATCTGCTGAGCGCGGACTTGCAGAACCGGACCCGTGAAGCCGTGCGGGATGTTGACGAACATCTGGGCGTCTGGTTCAGCCCCGCGGAGGGTGGATCCGCGGTAAGGATCGGACTTGCGGGAAAGGCGACTTCGCCTGAACAGATTCGAATAGGCGGCAATATTCAAGCGCAAAAGATCGTGACGAAGGTCAGGCCGTTGTATCCGCCGCTCGCGAAACAGGCGCGCCTCGAAGGCACGGTGAGGCTGTCGGTCGCGATCGCGAAAGACGGCACTGCGAAGGAAATCAACGTAGTGAGTGGAGAAGATCTGCTGGCGCCGTCTTCCATTGAAGCGGTGAAGCAGTGGGTCTGGCAACCGACCCTGCTCAATGGCAACCCCGTCGAAGTATTGACCGACGTCGACATCAACTACACGCTCGCCAAGTAGGCGGCAGGAAGCCCAGGATGTGGGCGGGCCGGTGTCCGCCCCGCATCCTGTTAAACTGGGTGTTCCGTCCGCATGGGGATCTACTCTCGTTCCATCGACCGCTGGGAGCTGAAGCTGGCCACCCGCGATACCAACCGCGTTATTCGCAAGTTCGAGTGGGGCCTCGACTGGCTCGGCGAGCCGCCCTCGAACGGCCAGTCGGCTGAGCGGCTTCGCGAGCTGACCCGCAACGCCGTATCCGGCTCGGACCGTTTCTTCGACTACCGGACTCCCACGGATTTCAAGCTCGACGGCAGCCATCTCACGTTCACAAGCCCCGTCCACACGCCGTATCCCGAGAACAACACCGTGCACGCCGAGTTCTTTCCGCGAAGCGATGGGCCGCGCCGCGCCGTGCTTGTTCTGCCGCAGTGGAACGCGGACGCTCGCGGCCACCTCGGCCTTTGCCGCCTGCTGAACCGCTTCGGTATCACCGCCCTGCGGATGAGTCTGGCGTATCACGACCGCCGCATGCCGCCCGAACTCGAGCGCGCCGACTATCACGTTTCAAGCAACGTCGGCCGCACCATTCACGCCTCGCGGCAGTCCGTAATCGATTCGCGGGCGTGCCTGGACTGGCTTCAACAGCAGGGTTACGAGACGCTCGGCATGCTCGGCACCAGTCTCGGCTCGTGCGTGGCGTTCATCGCCGTCGCTCATGACACACGCATCAGGACGGCGGCGTTCAATCACGTATCCATGTATTTTTCCGACGTCGTGTGGACGGGCATTTCAACCAAACACGTTCGGGCCGGTTTCGACGGCGAAGTCACCGAGGAGCAGTTGCGCGAGTACTGGTCGGTCGTCAGCCCCGCTACCTACCTGGACCGCCTTGACGGGCGCGATCTCGACAGCCTTCTGATCTGGGCCAGGCACGATTCGAGCTTTCTGCCGCAATATTCAAAGCAGGTTCTCGCCGAATTTCACCGCCGCAAGCTGCGCCACAAGGTCTTCGAGCTGCCCTGCGGACACTACACGACGGGCAAGTTTCCGTTCAACGTCATCGACGGCCTTGCCATGTGCCGTTTCCTCGATAAGCGCCTGAAGTAGTAAACTGGCGTGTCATGAACCAGCGCGACTCTTCGATATCGCGTGTTCGAATCGCGATCCTTGCGATCGCGCCATCTATTGTCTTTGGACAGCCGGCGGAAGACTCGTGGGGCAATCTCAGCCGATTGCGCGCAGGCCAGAAGATCGAGGTCGTCGATATAAAGTTGAAGCCGGTAGCGGGAAAGTTCAGCGCATTTTCCGAAGCCGCGATTTCCTTGCTGGTGGGCAAGGACCGGATATCGATTCCTCGCGCCAACGTCTTGAGCGTGAAAAATCGGGAAGGGTCTCATCGGGCGCGGAATATTCTTCTTGGACTGGCCGCCGGCGCCGCGGGAGGTTTGGCAGCCGGCGCTATCAAAGGTGCGACCTACCATGAGGAGGGGGAAACGCCTGTTTTCCTGATGGTGGCGACCCCAATCGGCGCGGGCATCGGCGCTGCTGCAGGCGCTGCTCTACCGGCCTGGCAGGTGACCGTTTACCGGGCAAAAGCTCGTCCAAGGCCATAGTTGATTGAGGAGCCCATAATTGCGTAAGAGGGCCGCCTCCGATCCCGCCGGACCGGGGGGATACGAAGTGAACGAGGATCCTTTCGCCACGGTACGCCAAAACCGTGGCATCCCGGCTTACTTCCGGCCCGGCGCGCCGCCGAGCCATATTTAAGCGGGAGTCCCGCCACTACGTCGACGGGGAAGGCGTGTCCCCGCTGGAGAGGGTGTTTCTACCTCGACCCGGAGACATTGACCGAACTACTCAGTGCGAAACGCAGCACGGTTTCGCTGGGGATGGCGGCGGAATCGCCGTACGTGACAAGCACCGCGCCAGTCCCGGCCCCGGCGCCCGCAGCCGCGCCTATGGCGGCGCCCCGGCCTCCTCCGGCTATGGCCCCAATCGCCGCTCCTATACCGCTGCCGATTCCGACCTTGGCAGCGTCTTTGCGCTTGGTTGCGTTCGCCTCGCGCGTATGGGTGCCGGTCGAAATCTGGATCCCGCGGCCGCCGGCGGTGTCGAGCCGCGTCAGCTGAACCGACAGTGTCGCGCGGCCCTTCACACGCCCGCCTTTATCGCTCTCGACAATCCTGCCCTCGACCTCCGTGCCTTTTGGAAAGATCTCGCGGCCATCGAGGACCAGGGGCTGCTCCAGATGCGCGGTGAACGTCTCTCCCGCCTCCTGCGTCTTGGTGGACAAGGCGGTTGTAGTTCGAACCACGAGCGCCGTTCCCGCCGGCAGGGAGACGGAAGCGGGCTTGGCCGGAGGCTTCTCCACCCTCTCCATCCGAGGGGCGCCGGAGCCGGCGCTTCGGCCGGCGGCGGATTTCTCGGGCGCGATGGTCGTGGTCACCGGATCCCGGTTGGACCCGTTATCCCTATTGCATCCAGGTTGGACCAAAACGGCTAGCGCCAAGCCCACGCCCAATAGTGTGTTTGCGTTCATAATCGATGCCTCCTCGCATCCACGCAAGGCCCTCGGGCCGTGCGGTTCACTGCTTTCCATCCGCGCGCCACTTGCCAGGGCGCAAACGCCCCCGGCCGCCGATCAATCCGGTCAGGGCGGCGCCGGCCGGATTGAACTGAGGCTGGCCTTCGACCGCTTCGCGGCCTTGGGGTTCTGCTAAGGGGGAATGCGGATCCGCCGGCCGCAAAAAGGATGCTTGAAATCGCCGCTCTCACCTGCCTCCCGCTTGCCGATTCTACGAGCTTCGGCGCAATATCTTTCTTCTAATGTCCGGCCAGAACTCAAGGGCCACGTTCTTGGCCGCATCGAACCCGAGGCTGGCGGAGCCATTGGCAAATCCCCGGCGCACCGTATTGAGCCGGTCCGGATGCCACTGGTTTGAAATAAAGGCTGCGCCGTACGCGCTTCCCAGCCGCCAGGCGGATAATGTCTCTCCGCCGCTATCCGTGCGGGTCAGAATGGTTCCGCGTAGCGCATGGCCCACGCGGCGCCGGATCCCCGTGCTGTTCGATCGGAAGTAACGGGGGTCCTGGCGCAGTGTCGAATCCAGGCTGAACGCGAGGACGCCGCGGATTCCGGAGGACGCGGCCGAAGAGCCAAGGCGCTTGCCATAGCCGCTGCCGCCCTGTCCCCACTCCGTGGGGCTGTCAATCATCTGGAGAAACGCCGCTCTCACTCCGCTCAGCCCAATCGAAGCGGGACCGAAGGATCCTTCAGCGTGAAAGCGCAGTTTGCCATTCGGATCGAGCGCTTCCGGAGTCTGAGCGATTCCGGCAACGGAAGCCTGACAGAGCGAGACGACAATCAATAGTGTCCTCATAAACGAAATATCTCAAGGTCCCACCGCCTGAAGAGCGTTCCCGGCCGGCGTGGGAGGACCTCGGGTCCGCGATATGATCCATTTGGCCGAGCCCGCCCCTTGGGTCTGCCCGTCAAGAACCGAGCGACAGGAACAATTGCTGTGATGGCGATCGGCAGGCGGCCGGTTGTTGTCCGCCGCAATGCTCTCCTCCCGATTGGTTAATGCACGTTTGTGACCACCTCTCTCCAATAGCGTGACTGGGATGGACAGTATATTCCAATCGAAGAATGAGCCTGAAGGAGGAAGGGAGCGAACAGCCGCGGGGCCTCCTTTCTTGAGTTGAGAATGACCAAAAACTGCCCATACGCCGTACAATCTCCGGGGCCGACCAACGGGAGGTGGGACACCGCCCCCG
>CAMDED010000065.1 GCA_945893365.1 Candidatus Sulfopaludibacter sp. SbA3
GAGCCAGCCCCGTCGCATCGGCCTTGGGCGTCCGCTCGGGCGCGACCCCTCGCGGACCCCTTCACCTTAACACCACCCCCGCTTCCGCCTTGTCAAAATAGGACATTTCTACTTGGCAGAGAATAGGACATTTCTATTTGGCGCCGACAGATAAGATAAGACTAACCCCTTGACTCCCGAATCCGCCTGAGGTACTTTATCACATCAGGTATCTAGGAGGTTCGAAATGCGTTTCGCTGCTTTTCTGCTCTTGGCTTCCGTAGCCTTCGCTCAAAACTACCGGGGACGGATCCAGGGGACCGTCACCGATTCTTCCGCCGCCGTCGTTGCCGGGGCAAAGGTCACCTTGCTTGACGTGAACAAGGGGATCGAGACTGTCCGGGAGACAAGCCCCAGTGGACAGTTCCTCTTCGACTTCGTCGATCCCGGCACGTACACTCTGAGCGCCGAGCTGCAAGGGTTCAACAAGTACTCCCAGCAAAACATCCTCGTCCAGGTGCGCAGCGATGTTTCCGTGAACCCCGTACTCCGCCCAGGCAACATGGTTGAGACCGTCGATGTTTCCGCCCAGGCCGCCGATGTGCAATTCAATACCGGCACAATGTCTCTGACGGTCGATCGCAAAATGCTGACCGATCTCCCCGTGCTCGCCCGGAACCCGTTTACCCTCGCACTCCTCGACCCCGCCGTCGTCAACCGCTATACGAGCAATCTCGCCACGCGCAATCCTTTCTATATGTGGTCGTCGAGCCAGATGGACGTCGGGGGCAACACATCCACGAAGAACGAGCTTCAGCTCGACGGCGCGCCGCTCCAACTCGGCGCCAAAGGATCCTACGCTCCTCCCATGGATGCGACGCAGGAAGTGAGCGTGCAGCAGAACGCAGTCGACGCGGAGTTCGGACACAGCGCCGGCGGCGTACTGTCGCTTTCCGTGAAATCCGGAACGAATGAGTTTCACGGCACGGGCTATTACTTCGGCCGCAATCCCGTGTTCAACGCCGTCACGAACTCCGTCGTACGCTCCCCGAACGCCGTCAAGAATCACATCTGGGGAGGCACCATCGGCAACCCGATCATAAAGAACAAGCTGTTCAACTTCTTCTCCTACGAGCAGTGGAGAACGAAGGATCCGCGGGCCGCCATCATGACGCTTCCCACCGATCTTGAGCGCGGCGGCGACTTCTCGCAATCGTTCAATCCCGATGGCGGCCTGCGTGCGATCTTCGATCCTTTCACCACGCAGTTCAACGCCGCGGCAAATTCCGCCACGCGCACGCCCTTCCCGGGCAATCGAATACCGCGCGCCCAGATGGACCCGCTTGCGCTCACGTTCATGCAGGATATCTGGGGTCCCAACACGCCCGGCGAAGGCATCACCCGCGTCAACAACTATAAACAAAGTTATTTCTGGTATCTCAATAACTGGAACGTCAATAACCGTACCGACTGGAACGTCAACGACAGTTGGAAAGTTTTCGGCCGCTACTCGCGCTTCCGGACCGATCTGGCGCAGGATAACTATTCGCCGAACACCTCGCCCGCACTCACCGACGACAACGGCGGCGTGATGAATTCGCGTAATATTGCGGGCGACGCCGTCTGGACGGCTTCCTCGCGCACCGTTGTCAACTTCCGCTGGAGTTACGCCTCGCTGAACGACGACTACGAAGCGCCGAAATCGAAGATCGGCGCGGACGGCATGGCCAAGTTCTGGCCGAACGGCTGGTACAAGCCTTATCTCGAAGGTATTCCATCCGTCTACTATCCGAACCTCTCAATCTCAGGCGCGGGTACCGCCAGCTTCGGCAAGGGCGGCTATTGGTATCAGCACCCGGAGAGCCATAACTATAGCGGACGCGTCTCCCGCAACTTCGGGCGTCACTACGTGAAGTGGGGAGCGGAGGCGCGGCATTTGCGAGGGAGTTCCGTTCGCCCCAATCTGATGAATTTCACTTTCGGACCCGCGCTCACGGCCGACACGTTCCTCGCGCCCAACACACGCCTGCGTGGCGACGGCTGGGCGACGTTCCTTCTGGGCGCGATCGACTCCAGTTCACAGGCGCAGTACATCCCCCTCCAGAAACCGCGAACCGATTTCTTCGGGGCCTACATGCATGACGATTTCAAGGTGAATCGTAATCTCACCATCAATCTCGGACTGAGATGGGAATACGAGACCGGAATCTACGACGCCGAGGACAGGTTCTCTCGCGCGCTCGATCTCACGAATCCGATTCCCGAAATGCAGGCCAACCCTCCCGCCATTCCAGCGGATATCGCCGCCCTGCGCGGCCAGCCGTATTCCTTCACCGGCGCATGGAGCTTCGTAGGCGGCGGAAACCCGCGGTCTACTTTCGACTCTCCGAAGAAGGTGTTCATGCCGCGAATCGGCGTAGCCTACCGGCTGAGCGACCGCATGAGCCTGCGCGCCGGGTACGCGCGCTACGTAATTCCAGCCGTGTTTACGACGGACTTGCTGGGCAGCGCGAGTTATCCGGGCTACAACGCGCTTTCGACCGTGGCGCCCGTGTTGCAGGGCGTGCCGCAGGCGAAGCTCAGCGATCCATTCCCGTCCGCCAATCCCCTGATTCCGCAGGTGGGGAGCAGCCTCGGGCGTTACACCAATCTGGGGCAGGCGGCGAGCTGGCAGCAGGGCAAATACCGGCCCGGCGTCAATGAGCGTTTTAATCTTTCGTTCCAGCGCCAGTTGCCGAGCCAGATTCACTTCGACATCACCTACTTCTTCAACCTTGGCCGCGATCTGCCCTACAACCTCCAGCTCAATCTGGTGGACCCGGCATTGATCTACTCCCAGAAGGCGGCGCTCGATCAGACGGTTGCGAATCCATTCTTTCAATACCTCACACCGGAAAAATTCCAAGGCCAGCTGCGCAATCAGCGAACCGTCACCCGCAGAAGTTTGCTCAGCACCTATCCGCAATATGGCGCGTTGACGCAAACGAATACGGATGGCTTTCTGAACCGGTATCACGCCATCCAGGTGAAGGTGCAGCGGACCTTCCGCGAAGGGCTGTTCTTCCTGGTTGCGTATAATTTCAATCGCGAGCAGAATTCGTATTTCTTCAACGACATCACGGAGTTTGGAAAGCAGAAGGATATGCTCGATTCGAACAATCCGCGGCATCGCATCTCGCAGGCAGGCTCCTACGAATTGCCGTTTGGGAAAGGACGCAAGTGGCTGGCGAACTCGAGCCGCGCCACCAACCTGACGCTCGGCGGCTGGTCGGCGAGTTGGCTGCTGTTCTACAGCTCGGGCGCGTTCCTGCGATTCCCGGCGCAAGTGACGCCATCCGGGACGCCTCAAGCTCTGCGCGACCGCAATAAGTGGTTCGACACCGCGGGATTCGACCGCCTCGCGGCCTTCACGCCGAGGACCAATCCCTTTCAATATAACGACCTCGCCGGTCCCAGGAACTGGAATCTCGACACCACGCTGTCGAAGTTCTTCCAGTTAACCGAGCGGTTCAAACTCGAGCTGAGGTTCGAGGCCTACAATCTGACGAACAGCTTTGTACCGAACGATCCGGCGACGGCTTTTACCTCGGCGACTTTCGGCCGCACTACGAACCAGATCAATCGCGGGCGCGAAATGCAGTACACGGCGCGTATCCACTTCTAAACGTGCGCGGATTCTATGCCGCTTCCACGCCGGTGAAACGATTGCCGGAATCGCGCGGGCGATGGAGATCACTCGCAAGAGCGTCCGCAAGTGGATTGACAAGGCTCTCGCCATGGAGGCCGAAGCCGCGCTGAAGGACGCATACCACCGCGCCCGAGCCCCCGTGATCACGGAAGAAGCCCGCGCGTGGGTGATCCAGCTGGCCTGTTCAAAGCCAAAAGACCTTGGCTACGCCGCCGAGTTGTGGACGCGGAGTCTGCTGGCGCGGCATGTGCGGCGGGAGGCGTTGCAGGCGGGGCATCCGGGCTTGAGCCGAGCAGCCAAAGCCACGGTGCAGCGCATCCTGACCGAACTCCCTCTTTAAAACATAAATAATAGTTATTGTTTCAATTGATTTTGCAAGAGGCTCCCTTGTTCTAGAAACTGGCTCCGCCGAGCGCTTTGCGGGAGCAGACTCCTGTATTGTCGGTATTCACGCTCCAACTGTGCACCCTTTCAGGTAGTACACCCTCCCAGCCGTCAACCGCTCGAAGCGTTCGTTTCCTCGCCGCCGCGCCCTCGTCGATGACGAATCGCCATGATGCGGTCTACAAGCCCCGGACGAGGCGCTCCTCGGACGGGTCGGCGATTCGCTTCCTCCAAAGAGAACTTTCGGTGCTACCGTTGGGAGAGTATGACCGAATCAACCTCGGATGCGAGTCTAGCCCGTCAATTTCAAGAAGGCGCGAAATAGTCAAATATTCCATCGTCTATGGCTCTGTTAACGAATAAGGTTGCAATGATCACGGGTGCGGCCGCCGGTATCGGCGAGTCCATCGCGGGGTTGTTCGCGAACGAAGGCGCGCACGTGTACCTGCTCGACATCGACGGCGCCGGAGTCGCGAGGGTCGCGTCCGAAACCGGCGGCGAAGCCTTCACGGCGGACGTGCGAAGGAGGGAGCGGATTGCCCCTGCCGTCCAAGCTGCGATCGAGCGCTTTGGGCGCATCGACATTCTCGTGAATAACGCCGGCGCGTACCCGCGCCAGAATTTTCTCGACATGACGGAGGAGCAGTGGGACGCTATTCAGGATATCAACCTGAAATCGGTCTTCCACTGCACAAAGCTGGTTCTGCCCCATATGGTGGCGGCGCGCGCGGGAAAGATCGTGAACGTATCGTCGGTTACGTTTCTGAGCGGCTTCAAGAACCTGGCGCATTACGTAGCGGCGAAAGGCGGCATCATCGGACTCAGCCGAGCGCTTGCCCGCGAGATGGGCGAGCACAACATTCACGTGAATTGCGTGACTCCTGGATCGATTCAGGTCGAAGCCGAGAAGGCTGTTTCCACGCCCGCGCAGATCGCCGGGGCCATCGCTTCACAATGCCTGAACCGCCGCCTGCAGCCCATCGACGTGGCCCGTGTCTGCCTCTTCCTCGGTTCGGAACTGTCGGACGGCGTGACCGGCCAGATCGTCAACGTGGATGGCGGACGCGTGATGTGGTAGGCCCACCTATTCAACAAACCATGAGTTCAACAAGCCATGAGCCGGGCAGGGAAACAGTATGCGCCGCCATGCCGGCATTCGCGTCGGCGCGCGCGCTCGGACGCCGAATTGATCGGCTGAGTCTCTGTCGTGAGTACGGCCACCGTCGGCGTGAGTCGTCCAACGCCGCTTGGGCGTCGCGGATGCTCAATCCGGGGGCGCCGAGATTGACGTGGTTGAAGAAGTTGAACATTTCAGCGCGGACCTGGGCTGGACCGAAATGGCCGGGCTTGGCCATGAGCCAATGCTGGTTGCAGGTCTCGACGAACCGGGGCCGTGGCGGTGCGTTCGATGAACTCGACGGCTTCGAGACTGAGCCGCCAGATCATCGCAAAGCCGCTGTCTCGACCACTGTCGCGTACTCTCCCTGCATGTTCGCCAGCGAGTGCGCGTGTACGTCTTCGGCGCTATGCGGCGTGCCGTCGAGAGCCTTGCGGTCGAACGTGAATGCGGCGTCTGAAACCACATACGTATCGAAGCCCAGATTTCCAGCCATCCGAACGGTGGCTTCAACCGAGTTGTTCGTAATCACGCCCGCCACCACCACCGCCGAATGTCCACCCTCTCGCAAGCGCTGCTCGAGATCGGTGCCGATGAACGCGTTGCACACATGCTTGGTTACGACGGCCTCGTCCGGAAGAGGGATGGCGCATTCCTTGAAGTCGCACCCGGGCTGTCCCGGACGATAGGTCGAATTCGGTTCGCGCGAATGATGCCGTACGTGAATGACCGTCCTGCCGGACTTACGCCAAGCCGCGAGCAGCCTCGCGATATTCGCCTCGGCCCGCGGATTGTTGCGCCGTCCCCAGCTTGGGTGATCAATCGCTTTTTGAACGTCGATCACAACCAGCGCCGCGCTTGCGGCTGCGTATCCAACTCGTTTCCGCACCGCGTCCATCGTTTGTTTCATTTTAGCGCGAAGCCAAAACTGGGTCCGAGACTTCCGGCCGGATCAGCCGTTTGCCTGGCGCAGCCGGTCTACCGCCGCTAGTGCGCCGTCCAACACCGCTTGCCAGGCGCAACCGGCCTCGACGCGGACGACTTCGATGGGACCCGGCCCGCTCGGCTTCCAGCGCTCGAACATTCGCGCGGACGGAAAGCCCGCGAACACCGTCACAAGCGGCACCCCGCACGCAGCCGCAACGTGCTGTCCGGCGGAATCGTAACCGATGTATAAGGCCGCTTGGGAGATCATAGAGGCAAACGGCGCAAATGGGCCCTGCCACGCTTGCACGCGATTCCCTGTCAGCATGGCATCGATGCGCTCGACGCGGCCGGTTTCCTCACCCCCCGCGCCCTTGTCGATGACGATCGTCATGCCCCGGTCGACAAGGCCCCGCACGAGCTCCTCCTCGAACGGATCGGCGATTCGCTTCCCGGCGTTGTCCCCGACGCCGAGACTCATGGCCACGAAGGGCGAGCCACCAATCGCGGCCGGCTTCGGTGCGATCCATGCCGAGGCGCACTCGACTCCGAATGTCTCAGCGACCCAACGCCTCGTGAGATCCGAGAGTGTATCGGCCTCGCCGCTGCCGTAGGCGCGGCTCTCGAAGAAGAAGTAACCGTGGTCCTCGCAAACCGGCACGAGGCCCAACTGTGACAGGCGCGAATCGGGGTCGATCACGATGCTCGCGGGCTTCGTGAGCAGTTCCCGCAATCGAAGAGACGGCGCAAGTCTGTCGCGAAAAGCTCCGCCTCTCGGATACGGAACCGGCAGGTGCCCGATGCGAGGATCCGCCTCGAAGAGCTCCCAGTTCTTGCGGCTGCCCACAAAATATACGCGAGAGTTTTGGAACCGCCGTTTTGCGGCGTCGAGGACTACGCTCGTCACCGCGACATCCGCGCCCAATGTGACCCGCGAAAGCACGAACACGTTCTCCACCGCATCGGCATCCCCTTCGAAGACGCGCGGCGCGCGAATTCGCCGGTATCGACTGACGGTTTCGGAGGCGTCGCCGCCAAGCGCTTCGGCGAACACCTCCGCATAGGCATCGCAGAGCGCCGGTTCGAAGCGATCGCTCAGGCCTTCGACGACGGTGCGAAACAGCTCCGAAGTACACGGTTCCGCGGCAAGCGAATGAACCCACTCGCGCGGCCATGGCTGTCCCCTCAGACAACGATCGAGCAGACGCGACGCGATTTCGTTACACGAAATATTTTCGGACAAGGAGGTCAAGCTTCCGCAGCGTAATTTCAGGCACGGTCTTGCTATCGGTGAGCAGCGCATGGGAGAGCGCCGAGCCGCACCTGCACTCGCGCGCGGATGGCATGGCTGCCACCGCCGCCGTCACCACCTTCGCCGCGTTTCCGGCATTCTTCGTCAGATTGCCGATAATGTCCGCGACGGTGACGGCATCGTGGTCCTCGTGCCAGCAATCGTAATCGGTCACCATCGCCACGGTGGCGTAGCAGATCTCCGCTTCACGCGCGAGTTTCGCCTCCTGCAGATTCGTCATGCCGATCACATCCATGCCCCAGCTTCGATAGACGTTGGATTCGGCCAAGGTCGAAAAGGCCGGCCCCTCCATGCAGAGATATGTGCCACCCTTCTTGGCCGTGACGCCTTGCGTGCCGCAGGCTTCATAGACCGTCTGAGCAAGCTGAGGGCAGATGGGATGGGCGAAACTGATGTGCGCCACGAGGCCTTCGTCGAAGAACGTGGAAACCCGGCCGCGCGTGCGGTCGAAGAACTGATCCGGGATGACGAAATCGAGCGGTTTGTGTTCAAGCTTCAGCGAGCCGACCGCGCTTAGGGAGATAATCCGCTCGACTCCGAGCGTCTTCATGCCATAAATATTCGCTCTGAAATTCAACTGAGAGGGAGAGATCCGATGACCGCGCCCGTGCCGCGCCAGAAACGCCACGCTCCGGCCCGCAAGCGATCCCACTACATATGCGTCTGAAGGGCTGCCCCACGGCGTTGCGACCCCAATCTCCTCGTGCGCCTCAAAACCGGGCATCGAATACAGCCCGCTACCTCCAATGATTCCGATTTCCGCGTTCAATTCCAGTTCTCCTCGTCTTCAATCAGTTCCAACAGCACGCCGCCAGTCGAGGCGGGATGCACGAACACGCACATGTGGCCGCCCGCTCCCGGCTTCGGCTCTCCCAGAACGCGCGCGCCGGCCGCTCTCAAACGCTCAAGCACTCGGGCGAGCCCCGCGACGCGAATCGCGATATGGTGCAACCCAGGTCCGCGCTTCTCGATGAACTTCGCGATCGTCGATTCCGGCGCCGACGGCTCAAGCAATTCAATCCTGGGCGCGACGTCTCCGGACGCGCCGGCTGCCGCGCCAACAGGGAACATGGCGACGTGAACCTTCTCCCGGTCCACAGTTTCGCGAAGGGTCATCCGGAGCCCAAGCTGAAGCTCGTAGAAATCGGCGGCTGCGTCGATCGAATCGACCGCGACGCCAAGATGGTCGATGGCGAACGATTCTTTCACGCCTCGCGGCTTCTCAGAAAGCGGCAGTCCGCGAATTGCGGCCAGCAACTCCGCGATTCCCTTTCCTTCGGTGGCCACAGTCTCGACCACCGGCGCCGCCCAACCCGCGCTGTGCAGCTCCCACTTTACGCGGTCCGCTCCCGGCTGGTCCGCCTTGTTGATCGCGAACAGATCCGCCACTTCGAGAATACCGGCCTTGATCGCCTGGATGTCGTCGCCCATTCCAGGCGCAAGCACCACGACGGTGACATCGGCCACGCGGGCGACATCGATCTCAGACTGTCCGACGCCGACGGTCTCAAGGAGGATCGTGTCCTTGCCGGAGACATCGAGGAGGCGAACGAGGTCCGCCGTTGTCCGCGCGAGGCCGCCTGACGCGCCGCGCGTCGCCATCGACCGAATGAAGATTCCCGGATCGGAGTGGTGCGATTGCATTCGGATGCGGTCGCCAAGAATCGCGCCGCCCGAAATCGCGCTCGATGGATCGACCGCAAGGATGCCGGCGGTCTTCCCCTCGATGCGCAGGGTTCTTGCAATCCGATCGACGAGCGTACTCTTTCCGGCGCCGGGAGGCCCGGTGATGCCGATCACGAGCGCGCGTTTGGGATGGGTGGAGAACTCCCGCAGCAGGGCAATGCCCGCCGCATCGCGATTCTCGATCGCCGTCGCGGCTCGCGCAAGGGCGCGGGCGTCTCCGCTCGAGATTCTTGCCGCCCAGTCGCGCATTAGTCCTTGAGGAGCTGGCGCGCAATCACCAGCCGCTGGATCTCGCTGGTTCCCTCGCCGATCGTGCACAGCTTGACGTCGCGGTAGAACTTCTCAACCGGATAGTCCTTGATCAAACCGTATCCGCCGTGAATCTGCACGGCCTCGTTACAGATACTGACGGCCGCTTCGGAGGCGAACAGCTTCGCCATTGCGGATTCGCGCGTCACCCGCTCGCCGCGGTCGAGCATCCACGCCGCGCGATAGGTGAGCAGGCGGGAGGCGTCGATCGAAGTCGCCATATCCACCAGCTTGTGTTGTATGGCCTGAAATTCCGAAATCGGACGCCCGAACTGCTTTCGCAGCTTCGAATACTTAAGCGCCGCATCGTAGGCGCCTTGCGCCATTCCTATCGCGAGAGCCGCGATCGAGATCCGTCCGCCGTCGAGCGTCTTGAGGCTGTCGATAAACCCGTGCCCCGGCTCGCCGAGCAACTGCGCCGCGTCCAGACGGCAGTCCTGAAAAATCACTTCACCGGTATCACTTGCCCGCAGGCCGAGCTTGTTCTCTTTCTTTCCCGTGCGAAAGCCGGGCGTTCCGTTCTCAATGATGAAGGCTGAAATACCATGCTGCGCCGCGGAGCGTTCCGTGACGGCCATCGCAACGCAGACGTCGGCGTAGTGCGCATTGGTCGTAAATGTCTTGGCGCCGTTGAGGACCCAGCAGGCGCCCTCGCGCACCGCCGTGGTGCGGGTTCCGGCGGCGTCGGAACCGGCCTCCGGCTCCGTCAGCGACCAGCAGCCGATCCACTCGGCCGAAGCCAGTTTCGGCACGTATCGCTCACGCTGTTCCTTCGTGCCGCATTTGAAAATGTGATTCGTACAGAGGGAGTTGTGGGCGGCGACGATGATGCCCACCGAGCCGTCAACCCGCGAGAGCTCTTCGATGATGATCGAGTACTCGATATACCCTAGGCCGCCGCCTCCAAGATCTTCGGGAAAGATGGAGCCCATGTACCCGAGCCTGCCAAGTTTCTTGATCGCGTCGAGCGGGAAAATCTGAGCCTCATCCCACTCCATCACGTGCGGCGCGATTTCCGCCCGCGCAAACTCGCGGACCGCTTTCCGAAGTTGAATCTGCTCTGGGGTATAGTCGAAATCCACGAGAGAAAGATCCTAGCCCGGCGCTGCCGGGGTCGCTAGACGATCTCTTCCTTTGCCGCGTCCCAGCGCATCGTACGCTGCTGCCGGTAGCTCTCGACAGCCATGCGGCAGGCGATCGACACGCGGAAACCAACGTCGAACGGACAATTGGTCTCCTTGCCGCCCCGGATGCAGTCGAGGAAATTCTGCATGTGCGCGTTGGGTGCGGTCTTCGCCGCGCCCACCATCTCCGTTCCATCCGGACGATTTACTTTTTGCGGGCGATAGCGGATTTGCTGACCCTTCGAAATAGTTCCATCCGTGCCGAGTACGTCTTCCGTGCTCCCAAGCTCGCTGTTGCCGAAGCCGGAATCCCACGTGAACAGAAGCTCTTCCGGATGTTCCATCGAGACGTTCATCGTGTCGGGAACTTCGCGGCCGTCCTTCCAGAGGTAGACGCCGCCAACCATGTTCACGGCCTTCGGGACCTGCAGGTTCATCGCCTTGTACCAGAACGAAAGCTGATGGCACATGTTCTCGTACACATTGCCGCCGGAATAGTCGAAAAAGAAGCGCCAGTTCGCGTAACGGTTCGCGTCGAATTCGTGCGGCGGCGCTTCGCCCAGAAAGCTCTTCCAGATAATGTTCTCGGGCGTCATGTCCGGGTAGATGGGACGCGACCACTGCGGCTTCCCGTGCGGCGTGTTGCGGTACATGTGGGCGTGGATTGCCGTCACCTTGCCTAGAAAACCGGTTCGCAGGAAGTTCTCCGCGTCGGTAATTTGCCCCGAAGAACAGCTCTGGTGTCCAATCTGAACGGTGCGTTTCCCGGCGCGCTTGTAGGCCGCGCGCATGCGTTTCGCATGGTCCACGGTGAACGCCATTGTCTTTTCCTGATACACGTGCTTTCCGGCATCGAGAGCGGCTGTGAAATGCTCGCAATGCAGATGCTGCGGAGTGGCGATCAGCACGGCATCGACAGTCTTGTCGTCAAGCAGGTACTTGTAATCGAGGTAGGTCTTGGCGTTCGGCGCAACTTTCTTCGCGTCTTCCAGGCGCTTCGTATAGATGTCCGCGAAGCCCACGAACTCCGTGTTCGGACAGGCGATGGCCTCGCGCACAATCTGCATGCCGCGGTCGCCCGCGCCGATGATTCCGAGGCGGATTCTGTCATTCGCGCCTAAAACATTTGAAGCGGCGAGCGTTCCGGCCAGGCCGGTCGCTACTTTTCCGATGAAATTACGACGGGAGTCCATAGTGCAAGTGTTCCTCTGAATCTCCTAGTTTAGCAAGCCCCGGCGGGTCCAGGGTGTGCGCTCCCGGGCGCTTGAGCGGAGCGATCGTTGCGAGGAGCGCCAACGTGACGACACCACCTCGCGTGGCGCGGGAATCGGTAGTCGCCTCTGCTTCTTCGCGAACGCTCGAAGGCGATCTTGCCGGCTACTTCGTTTGCTCCCGCTTTGATGGCGCCTTCTCCACATTCCAGTCTGATCACGGTCCCACTTGGAATTCATGGTTCCCAGTCCGGACGGCGGGTTCTGTGGGAGGCGCCGCGATTCGATAGGCCATTGGGCCCTCCTTCGCCGGAGCGGAGAGCATGCGAAATAGTTACATTACGCAGGGTCACAGGCTGCCGGGTATCCCGCGCGGGGAGTCAACGACGCCCAATTATTCGCTCAAGCGCGCAGTTCCAGATCAAACAGGCCATCAGTCTCGACTTCTCCACCGCTTCGTAACAACCTCGCCGCGCCCGCCTTTCCTATTCTGCACGTTTTTCATGAAGTTTCGCGGGCCGTAGGCCCTCCCCAACAGGCCACGAACGACGATGGCCTGCCCCATGGCTATCACAGTTGCATGTGCAAATTTGGGACGGCTTAGACCTACCGCTGCGCGGCTCCGCTGCGGCCCATGATCGGCCACACATCCACGATCTGGTTGCCCTTGGCAATGTAATAGCGATCGTAGCAGTTGGTGCTGGTGTCGAGGTTGGAGCAATAGATGTCCAGACGGTCGCCGACTTTGATTTCGCCGCCGCCGTCCTTCCACGTCAACCCGCCGTATTCCGCGCCCTGGTTGATCACATTGAGCCAAGGCTTTCCTTTCACCATGTCGGTGGGACGGGCCATGGCCTTGTTGCCATAGTCGGTGGTTACGAGGCTGGGATGGAGCTTGTGATCCACCGTGACGAGGACGGTGAGGGAGTTTTCAAAATCCGTGTAGACGGCATCGTTGGTCTTGCCGCCCACACGCTGATAGGCGGAGTCCATGAAGACGTACGAACCGCATTCGAGCTCGGTGAGACCGAAATCCTTGTCCATATTGTAGGTGCCGGTGGAACCGCCGCTTACGATAGGAACCGGCAAGCCGTCCTTCCTGGCCAAGGCCACGGTTTCCTGGACGCCGGCGAGGTCCATCTCGGTCCGCTTGCGGCGCGCCGCCCAAGTCTTGGTGTGAGACGCGTCGCCCGAGTACGCCATGAAGCCTTCGAGCTGCATGTGCTTCGAAGCCAGTATCCTCTTTGCGAGATCGACGGCCGGCTTTCCGTTTTCAATACCCTGACGCTTGAGGCCGGCGAACACCGACACGGCTACGCGGCATTTCACCTTCGCGGCGGCGGCCGCTTCCTCAACCCAACCGGCGATAGTGGGATCGTCCACGACGAACATGAAGCTGGGGTCGCGCTTTGTGAGGTTGATGGTGCGGACGATGTTGTTGTGGCTGGCAGGCTGCTTGGTCCAGAGGACGCCCTTGATACCGGCGTTCGACATCAGCTCGGATTCCGCAATGGTGGCGGTGGTGACGCCGATTGCGCCCAACGCGACCTGGCGCTTCGCGACGTCCACGCTCTTATGAACTTTGACGTGCGGGCGAAGCAGAATCGGCGCCGACTTGCCGTAATCGGCCATCGTCTTAACGTTCTTTTCGAACATGTCCAGATCGACGACCATGGAGGGCGTGGGGAGCACGTCCTTGGTGATATCGCGGAAATCCTTGCGGGCGATTCGCTGCTCGAACTCCGCATAGGGAAAAGTCTTTGAATTGGCGCTGGCCGCGCGGGGCAGCGCGGAGGCGAGAAGCGCACCGGCGTTAAGGACGGAAAATTGACGGCGTGACATCATCTGAAAAGGTCTCCTTATCCAAGTCTTGCTGCGAGCGTGGCAGACGAAAAGACAACCCGCGGAATGGAGACGGCCCACGAAACGAGGGGTTCTCCAGTCGGTCCACGGCTCCCCGGTTAGGGAGATTATGGACATGATACCGCGAATGCCGGAGCGAGTGTATGCGGAATTCTGAAGGCGGCGTTGGGAGGATGCGCTGGAGCGTCTTTCCCAAGATCCGGCCGCGGCAGGGTCGAATCGTGATGATGCGGCAAGTCGACGCAGTGTACGAAGACGGCGTCTTGCGGCCGCTCCAGCCTCTTCACTTGAAGGAAGGTGCGAAGGTTTTGCGCAGGCATCGGGAGAACCGGCTAACCGGCGTTCGGCCACGCTCGAATCGTCGGTTCGCTGCGTACGCCCGCGCCGAGGTTACGGCAATGACAGTGGTCGCTTCGCTTGAAGATGGGCAGCAACGGGTTTCGACGATCGGCCAAACTCGATCTTCCAGGTATCGAATCCCGGCATTCTCGAAACCCAGTCGGACTTCGCGATGAAAGTTCGGACCGGCCAAATCGTACTGACGAGCCAATTTCCAGTGGGCGCGAGCGCTGGCGGACTTGGCCGCGGGTAGTATGGATGGCGATGGGAACCCGGCGGAAACGAGAGCGGCGCGATCCGCGGATCGCGCCGGCGATGGGGTCGACACCCCTGGGAATGGCTCTACGGTCCGCTGAATTTGATCCTGGACAAGCACAAGCTCGATGGAATTGCCGAGCATCCGTGCCGGAGGCTGTACGGGACGAGCCATGCGGCCGGCCGAGCACAGCGGTCGTCTGCCACGAACTGGGCGAGGCAACGCCGGACCACCCTGGAAGCCAATGCGGGAAGGCGCGCCGACTCGGACGTCGCGCGACGCTCGTCACTGCCACAAGAAGCCCCAGGAAAAGGCGCTGTGAATTGGTCTGATTTCAGAAGTTCACGCAGCCGATTCCGCTCGCGCGCACGCGGTTCCGCTTTCGCAAGCAGGCGCGCCTAGCCCATCTCCACCTTGCGCGCCGCCTTGTTCCATCGCATGCGGCGGCCGTGTTTCAGCGAGAGATTCGCCAATTGAACCGCCAGCGCCGCCTGGAACCCGAGCTCAATCGGAGCGGTGGGCGTGGCGCGCGTCCGCACGCATTCAAGAAAATTCGCCACGTGTACGTCCGTCGCTTTGCCGAAACCGGTTGCCGAGGTCTTTTCGACCATCGGCTTCTCTTCCTCGCCCTGCCCGAACACCTTGAAGTCTTCACGGCCGATGTCCATGCGGGCCTTGTCGCCGTCAAGCTGATTCAGTTGATCGTTCCGCGGCTTGTAGCGCATCGCAGCGTAGTTGATGCTGAACACGGCCAGAAAATCTTCCTCGTACTCGGCCGATACCACAACCGTTTCCGGCGTGTCGAAACCAGGCCGGTGAATACGCCCCGCCGAAGCATTTACGGCTACCGGATGTCCGGCGCCCATCAATAAATGAACGCCGTCGAAGACGTGCGCGCCTTGATCGGCGACGATGCCGCCCGCATAATCCGCGTAATTGCGCCAGTTCAGAAAACGGTCGGACTCGAGCGCGCGATGCGGCGCCGGACCCTGCCACTGCTCCCAGTCGAGCGGCCCTTTGAGCTGGCGCGCGGATGGCGTCAGGTAGTTATTGAGCCACCAGCACCGCACCATCCGCACGTTGCCGAGCGTGCCCGCGGCGACCACTTTCCGCGCGTCGAGGTAAAGGTCGTAGCTTCTCCGCTGCATGCCGACCTGCACAACGCTTTTCGAACGCTTCGCCGCGTCGGCCAGCTCGACTCCCTGCTCGGGCGTTTGGCAGAGCGGCTTCTCCACGTAGATGTCCTTGCCCACAGCAAGGGCGTCGAGCACCATGCGATGATGCCAGTGCTCCGGCGTCGCGATGAGCACCGCATTCACGCTCTTGTCGTCAAGGAGCGCCTTGTAGTTCCGGTACGCCTTCGCCTGGTTCCCCGCCGCCGATAATCCCGCTTCGAGATTCGGCTCGTAGACGTCGCAGACCGCGCCCACGCGAATGGATGGGTCTTTCATGAACACGGACATGACGAACCGGCCGCGTCCGCCCGCGCCGATCAGACCGAGAACCAGCTGCTTCGACGGCGGCGTCTGAGCCACGGCCACGGTTGCGCCTGCGAGAAAAAACGTGCGGCGCTCCATTACGCGGCCTCCTCGCGCGGCGTCCCTTCACGCGGCATCTCCTCACGCGGAACGTCTTCACCCAACATCGCCTCATGCAACATCCGCATGAACTCCGCCATGTACAAGTGGTTGTCGTGCCAAGTCCGCCCGCTCACCATGTTGCCGTCGCGCACGCAGCCTTCGTTGACGAAAATTCCGCCGCAGACTTCGACGTCGAGCTGGCACTTGGCGACCGTCGCGATGCGCTTTCCCTTGATCACACCCGCGGCCGCGACGATCTCCGCCCCATGGCAGACGACCGCGACGGGCTTGCCCTTGCTGCGATTCCCGGTCTCGAAGAAGTGCCGGACGATTCGGAGCAGGTCCTGGTCGTACCGCAGATACTCCGGGGCGCGGCCGCCGGTAAGGAAAATTCCGGCGTATTCCTCGGGCCGCACGTCGCGGAAGGCGATGTCCGAGGCCAGGTGGTAGCTCGGCGATTCGCGCGTAATGTCCCATCCTGGAGGAATCTCGTGCATGACGAGCGGGTAGATGCGTTTTTCGGGACCTGCGACCACCGCTTGGTAGCCATCCTCCTTCACGCGAAAAAGAGGATACATCGTGTCGAGCGCCTCGGCGGCGTCCCCGATGACGATCAGGACTTTGGACCCGGATTGTTGTGGCATTTCCCGATATTACTACACGCGGATCGGCGAGCATTCGATTCAGAAGCTCGACGAGTTGTTGCCCCACCGCTGGGCCGCCGCGGCTCGGGAGTAGGCGAGTCTCCTCCGCGCCTCACAGTCGACCAGGCTGCCCAGTTCCGGCGTTCCTGTGACGCTTACGCTTTTTTGGACGCTTGTGCGCCGGAATAACCGGGCGCTGCTACGCCCCGTCCGCCGCGGGTTTGGGTGCCTTCATAACTACGCGAGCCGGATTGCCCATGGCGACGCAATAGGGCGGAATGTCGGTCACCACGACGCTGTTGACGCCGATGATGGCGCCTTCCCCGATGGTGACACCCTTCATGATAAAAACGTTAGCCCCGATCCACGCACGGCGGCAGATACGCACGGGTTTGACCTCGTCGGCGGGTGGAGGCATGTCGGCAATGCGAGCCGCCGCGTCCCGCGGGTGGCCGTCCGTGTCGCTGATGATGACGTTGTTGGCCACGTTTACATCCTCTTCAATCACGATTTCCTTGTTCACCGCGAATCCCACCAGGTGGCCGATGTCCACGCGGTCGTGAAGGATCACCTGGGCCCGGTCGCAGACGCCGCCGCTCGCAAAATCCACCTTGCCGAAGAAATTCACATCGTTGCCGATATGGATCTCCACGTGGCCTCTTACCCAGGGCATCCTCTCTACCCGGAAATTCCTCCCCCGCGTGGCGCAGCGGCTGCGGAACAGAGGCTCCCGGATAAAGTAGCTGAAAAGGAATGAGCTTACGCGGCGAACGCCGACGACTAAGTAGAAAAGCCCCAGCAGCACCGGATGCAGAAAGCGAGGCACCGGTAAATTGCTCGTGCGTACGTACTTGACTACTGTGCGCAACACACGAAAGAACGGCGCGTCGCTACGCCGCGCCAGCAGCAGGAACCTCAGGATCAATGGGTGGTTCTCCGGCCGGCAATGATTTCGAATTTAGGCAAATCCCCTCCTCGATCTAGGCGCCGTGCGCCGTCCGTTCCAACAATTCGACCAGCAGCCTCTCCTTGGTCAACATCCAGGCGACGCGCCGTCCGCCAAAGGCCACCGCTGGTTTGGGACGGCTGACGATCGCCGCCCCCAAAGCCTTCATCCCCGCCATTTCCAATTCCAGACCGTCTATTTCATAACAAACGTGGTGCAGTCCACCGCCCTTGTCTTCGAGGAAGCGCCGCAGCGGCGACCGGTCGCCATCGGGCTCGACAAGTTCGATTTGCGGCTGGCCCGGCCGCGAGGTCAGGAACGTCACCTTAGCCCCTTGTAGAGGATCCTCGTAGATGACGCCGTCCCACGCTAGACGGAGAGACCGCGCGAAGGCCCTCGCGGCCGCGGCGATGCCGCCAACCACGAATCCCACGTGATGCATGGTACTTCCGGAATCCACGGCGTTACCGCGCACCAACCTGCTCAACCACGTAGTCGTGGACGCGCTCGAACGTATCCAGGTCCGCCAAGCGGTCGAAATCCATCTCAAAGCCGAACTCGTCCTCGATCACGTTGACCAGCAGAATCGAGGCAGTCGAATCCCAGGCTGCGACGGAGGCTTGCGAGGCGCTTGCGATTTGGGCTTCGGGCAAAGTCGGAAAAACGGTCTGAAAACAGGCCGTCAGGCGGGTAGCGATGGCGCTCATGGCGTTGAATCGGTCACTATTACATTATGATACAGCACCGGGCGCTTCTCTTCAAACTGAGTGCGCGTCAGCCGCAAAGGTCCTGACGCCCGGCTGCCGGTCAAGCTCTCGAAGAATTCCTGCAAGGGTCCGTTCTTGGGCGACGCCCGGAAATCGAAGACGATCTCTCGCGCGTCGTGGCGCTCAAACAGGCTCAGTAAACAACGGTGCTCGATGCGGCGCGAAAACGCGCGGCAACTCATCACCCAGACATCCACGTGGATCTCGTCTCCGCGCACCAGGCCGGCCAGCACCGCGATCTTGCCGAGCGGGCCGAACTTGTCCTGGTAGTTAACCGCGGCTAGAATGGCGTTCGGGTCCGCGAGCCGCCGCCGCCAGTCGCCTTCCGTGTAGCGCGCGCCGTTCAGGTTGAACTGGTTTGTCTTGTTGACCAGCTCCAGCGTGCGCGGGTCCAATTGGGAAGCGCCGTAGTCGATGGTCATGGTGGCGTCCGCCAGCCGCAGAAAGGCCTCGGCGGCACTCCCGCTCTCAACTTCGCGGAACGCCGCGCCTTGGCGGATACTCTCCAACCGCAACGCGTCTTCGCCGGCAATCCGCGGCTTTCCGAACCAGTCGCGAAGGCGCCGCAGCAAAGCGTGGCACGCGGCGGGGTCGTTTTTCGGAAAGAGCGCACACTCGATTCCAGGGTGCGCCGCCTCCACCTCGGCGAGTTCCATGGGGCTGTCGTCCACGAAAACGACGCTGCCCGCCCCGATATTCCATGCTTGCAGAATGCGCCCGACCGATCCCGACTTGGGATTCCAATGCACCTCCAACGGATAGATCTTGCCGGGCGGCAGGAGAATGTCCGGTCGAGCCAGCGCGCCGGCGGCGGTCCGCGCGTCGTTCTTGCTTGCCACCGCGATCAGCACGCCCTCGTCGGCAAACGAAGCCAGCAGCTTCTGGTAGAGCCCATGCAAGGAATGGTGGCTGTCCAGATCCCATGCCACATTTTCGGGTCCGATCTCGCCTACCAAGCCGTGCCAGAGTGTGTCGTCCAGATCCGTCACAAGTCCCTTCTTCGGTTCCGGAGGGGCCAGAAGGAGCGCCAACGTCGCGGCCACCGCATCGGCGTGCGGAAGCGTGTACGGCAAACCGCTCGATAGTTCCGATTTCAAGTCGAACCGGGACCCCGGTGGCGAGTCTTGCGCCAAGCGCGAGGCGTCGGCGAGCGTGGCGCCCGGACGGCGGACCACGCGAAGCGCGAAGCCGTTCAGTTCCCGGTCGAGTAACAGGCGGGCTTCCGGCGCCTGCCAGCCCGGCACGTGAAACAGCGGTGGTAGCGGCAGCGTAGGCAAGCAACAGGCGATGGGCACACCCGGATCGAGTTGTTCCACCGCGGCGCCGATCCGGTCCAGCATTCGCGTCGCGCTCGTTACGATATCCGCCACCGCCGCCGGACTCCAGGCTCCCGCTCCGCGGAATCCCAGCCGCGGATCGAGATCCTGCCACTCCAAAACCAGCGCCGCCGCATGAGGCCGCGCCCCGCGTAACGACTCGAGCGTTCCCGCCGTGTCGCCGAAGAGTCCTTTGGCGATAACGATCCGGCGTCCACTCAGGCGCTGCTGCAATCGGGCTCCGAGCAGCGTCTCCAGATGCAGCGGAGTGAAGCCGCAGACGAGAGCCGCTTCAAATGGTTCACCGCCGCGCGGTGCGGATTGGAGGACTTTGAGCGCCTCGCTGATTTTCACAATGGAACCGAAAGAACCTGCCCTCTTCAATTCTAAATCAAGAATGTCCGTCCGGGTATTCTGGATGGCTTCCAGTGGGGCTATCGATTGCCCGATTCCCGAAGCCGCCTTTCAAGAGTCCGATCCAAACAAATCTGAAGCCCGACCTTCCGCTTTTGTCACGGTAACGAAGCATCCGCTCGCCAGACGATGAAATCACCGGTTTCATGTCATGGACCCCGCGCGGCGTGGGCTTAAAGTCGCCGGCGCGATTCGAGCCGTTCACAGCGGCGCTTTGAAGTCGTAGCGAGTCCATGTTGTCGTCCCGGCGCCGGCATGTCGGAACGCCGGGGGTGCAGAGCATTGAAACGACTCCTAAAAACGGCGGATAGCCGGTCCCGCCACGATGGCGCGCCGCTCCTGAGGATCTCGCGTTACAACGGCGCTCGGTTCCGGCCAAGCCTGCGTGGTTCCTCCTCGTTTGACGTGGCGCCGGCGCTTGTGCGCTCCGCAAAGAACCCGCGGCCCGAGCCTCAGTTTCGCGGCCTCGGCGGCGCGCCGGGCTGTGGAATCGGTTGCGGAACGGGCTGCGAGCCCGGCTGCCCCGCGGCCGGAGCCGGAGCCCCGAAGCCTCCGCCGAATCCCGAGCCGAAACCAGCCCCGAAACCGCCTCCACCCGAACCGGAGCCGGCAGGCAGCGGCGCGGCATTCTGGCCGCCCGGACGAGGGACAAAGCCGGCTCCTGGTTGAGCTTGGCCGGGAAAGTTTCCACCCCCTCCAAACTGCTGCCCGAAGGCGCCGCTTCCGGGAAGAGGCTGAAACCCGCCACCCACCTGACCTGGCTGAACCGGGGCTGCCGGAGTTCCAACCGGTGTAGATCCGGCCGGAACGGCTCCCGTACCCGCCCCGCCTGCGGACCCCACCACCGCCTTGTCTTTACTGAAATCGTAAATGAACTCCCACTCGTTGTACTTGTCGCGTTCGTTGTAAATCTTGATCCCGGTCTGCTCGGACAGACTGGCGACTCCGGCGATGCCCGCGCCGATCGACGCCCCGCCGCCGAGTGGCGAACCCACTCCCGGTGGCGGTCCGCCAGGCCTGGGACTTGTGAGAAGCTGGCCTATCATTCTCGTGGCGTCGTTCTGTCCGGGGATCGGAAACGCATTCGACCCGCCCGCCTGCCCAGGATAGGGGTTCGGCTGCGGGGAGACCCCGCCAGTTTGAGAATTTACCGGTGGAGCCGGATAGAACGACCCGAATCCTCCGCCGATCTGGGGAGACGGAGCGCCTGCGCTCTGTTGCCCTGGAATCTGTGGATATACCTGTCCCGGATACGGCTGCTGTCCGGGTACCTGCTGATTCTGATACGGTTGACCGGGATTGAGTATCTGTCCCGGGTACTGCGGTTGCGGATTTGGCTGCTGCCCGGGTTGGCCTGGATACGGCGAACCTCCCGGCGGCAGATCAGTTCCTATAGTTGTAGAATCTGAAGGCCGAGGCTGCGGCCCGTCGCTGGCCCTCCT
Organism: Candidatus Sulfopaludibacter sp. SbA3; assembly: GCA_945893365.1. Classification (GTDB taxonomy): domain Bacteria; phylum Acidobacteriota; class Terriglobia; order Bryobacterales; family Bryobacteraceae; genus SYKU01. The sequence continues at coordinate 21,302 of CAMDED010000065.1, forward strand.
GGGCGGAAGAGCCGTCGCCGCGCCGGACGGCGGGGAAGCCGAGCCGAGGATCGTGGTATTTACGAGGTACGGGTTAAAGCCCTGATCCTTCTTTTCCTGATCTTTTGGCTTGTTGGTGATGGAATCCGTGAAGACCCCGCCCGGACCCACGTGAATCAGCCGCCATTCCTTCTTGCCGGACATCGGATCGTCGTACCTCTTACGAAGGAACCGGACATTGTTGGTGTTCTCAAGGGCGTCAATCGTGGGCGGATACTGCTTAGTTTTACGAAAATAGAGTTCGATTGCCCGCATGTACTCTTCGCCCCGGTCGATCAGCAATTGTTCCTTCCGCCGCTGGGCTTCGAACAGAATTCGGGGTGTCTCAATATAGAGAGTGATCGCGACCGCCGCAGCCAGGGCGAACACCAGCAGCACCGCGAAACCGGACTCCCGGGGCGCCTTCATCCCGTTTCCTCCAGCATGGGCAGAGTTTGCTGCGCCTTCGAATCGACATCTTCCATCACGACGGAATTCAGTCCGATGCGGACGATCCTGTACCGTTTCTTCACGACTTCACCCTCCTCGGCGACCAGAATCTCGTCTCCGTCGAGGAAAAACGCCCGCTTCCTGCCCTCCCGCCGCAGCGTCGAGTATCCATAGAACTTGAGATTGATTGGAGCGGCTGCGGGTTTCGCCGGTGTGGTAGCCGTTCTTGCCGCCTCTTGAATCTTCTCCTGGGCGATCTGCGCGGGAGTCTTGGGCACTATCTTCACATCGGGGAGCTTCGGGGCCGGTGGAGCGGGGGGAGCGGAGAACTGGAACAGGTTTCGTCCGCCGCCCGCGTGCTCGATCGCCTGGACTTTGGCGAGCAGGTCAAGCCGCAAAGTGGGATCTATCGTCGTCGGATCGGGCCGGTCTTCCGGGCGCTTGGGCTTGAGCGACGGACGGAACTCCTGGATTCCACCACCTCGCCGTCCGCGGGGATCGCGCTTGGCGGAGCTCGCTGGAACGCGGTCGGCCGCCGCTGGCACGGCAACGCTCGGCACGGCAGCGCTCGGCGCTGTGGACGGCGCGGCCGGAGTCGCCTTAGGAGGGATCGAGGCGGTCTTGCTCACGGGCTCGGGCATGGGCGCGCCGGGCTGCGAAAGCACGTTGGTGTAGAAAAGATACGCGCCGGCCAGCGACAAGCCCGCCAGCATCGCGACTTTTTTTGGTTCCGCCCCTAGCTTCATTGCGCCGCGCTCGCCTCCTCGCTGAGAAAAGTGTCCATCTTGAGACTGACGTTCAACATCTGTCCGGTTTGCTGCGGTGTCGCCTGCATGCTTTCTATGATCAGAAACTTCGGACTGCGGTCGAGCTGGTTCATGAAGCGCGTCAGATTCGCGTACGGCGCTTCGAAATCGGCCGAAATTCGCAGCGTCGTCAGCGTATCGCTTCCCTCCACCGGCTCCATCGTGTAGGTATAACCCTTTGGCTTGATTCCCGCATCAACCGCGACCCGGTCGAGTTCTCCTACAATCGTCGAAAATGAGATCCGGCGGCTGAGGGTGTATTGCGTCAGGAACTGGTCTCCCTCTTTGCGTCCTTTCTCGATCTTCACGACCAGCGCCTGCGCCCGTTTCAGCGCGCTCTGCTGCGTGAGGCTCTGAGCCCGCAACTCTTCGAGCCGGCGCATGACGTCTTCCGCCGACCCGCCCCAAGGATGGAACGCAAACAGCGCCGCACCGAGATTCGCCACCAGAAGCAGACCCAAAACGGCGCGAACAGCCACGCGTGGGTCCCTGATGAGCCTCGGATCCACACCCTTTAGTATCGCGGAAATGTCCATGCTCTTCAGCATCCGAACCGTCCCTGAAACAGCGCCGCCACGGTTTCAGAGTCGCCGGACGCGCGACGGCATTGGAAAATTGCGGAAACACGAGACGGGAGGTCGCGGGCAGGTACGCCCCGCAGGGCCTCTGACAAAGCCGTTGACTGGCCGGGAGGCCTGTCCCACCTGCCAGTTTGGCGCCCGGGTTGGAGAGTCAGTTCCATGGCGAGTTCATGGTCAGAGTTTTTGGGCATAGCTCACGCTAATCCGGAACCGGAATAAGGGTTCGGTCTGAGTCGGCGCCAAGCTGTTCTGAACCGCCGTTGCGCCAAACAGCTCCGAGCCCTCAAGCTTCCGCAGGAACTCGAGCACGGGTCCGGTCCCCTCAGCGCCCACAAACATGTCAAGAAACACGCGGTTCTGCGGGTCAAGCTGCGGGCGAATGGAGATGATTCGCACGTTGTGCGGCGTCATGCTTTCAAGATCCGCGAAGATGCGCGTCCAACTGATTCCCTTGCGGTAGATCAGCGCGTTCAGAAACAGGCTGCGGTCCAGGACTTCGGCATTTTCGGGTTTGCGCAAGATGCCACTGAGGCGGCTCTGTTCCGCGTTCAGCTTCTGCAGCTCACGTTCGATGCGAGCGGTTTCGGCGAGGCTATCCGCCATCAGCGCCCGCTCGTTGAGCGCGAGCGACGCGAGCATGACAAGTACCACGATCATCATGGCGCCCACCGCGGCCGAGGCGACCAGAATCGCTCTGTCGCGGCGGAATGGCTCACTTGCGAGGTTGACCGGAATTCGCATTGCTTCCTGCCTAGTTCGATCCCGAAGAAATCGACTTCAAATACCCGTGCAGGCCGGCGTCACCCTCGCCAGGCACTCCCCGCGCCGAACGTACCGGCTCGACTTCAACGGCGAGGTCGGCTTGAAACCGGCGTCCAGCCTCGTCCGACATAACTCCGAATCCGCACAAGAGGAGCTTTTCCGCTTTCACGCCCAAGCTGTCTTCAATGTACACGAACGTCGGGTAAAGATCCGCCGCAACATCGTCGAGCGAGATTGCCGCAATCTCGAGCGACCGGACCAGCTTCAGCCGGCCTTTCTCAATCACCATCACGGTCAGGACGCCGCCTGTCAGCTTCGCTACTACCGTGACCGCCTGTCCTTCGACGAGTTCGAGCGCGGCGAGCGAGGAGATAGTCACAAAGCCCGGATTCAGGCCGGCGGCGCGAAACGGCGCTTCATACCGCGCCACGATCTCGACAGGCGCTACGACCACGACGACATGAATCCGTTTCCCTTCGGCGGCCTGCGGCGCGAAACTCAATGCGGCCGATTCGAGGTCGAACGGCACGCTCTTTTTCATCCGGAACCGGATCAGAGACAGCTGCTCGGCGGCGTCTTTTGGAAAACTGTCGAAATCGAGCACGGCGACGCGCGCGCAGTAATCGGGGAGTATCAACGCGGCATCGCGCCGTTTCCTGTTGCCGTTGGGCGGTATGAGTTCCCGAACCGCCGCCGCCAGATCGTCGGGTTGCAAAACATTATCGTGTACGGGAGAGATAGAGAGCACGCCAACCGGCAGGGGGCGTACGGTGAACTCCGATGGGCCTCGGAGCCTGGCCATGGCGATTCCGCGGCTGGAGATTTCAAACGCCAGCGACGGAGGCGGATCGCGGAATACCGCGGCGAGGCGCATATAAAGGTTAGACGCGGCCCAGGCGGAAAACGTGCATTCGGGGCGTTACGCCGGTGACTGGATCATCATGAGGCGACGCCGAGAATCCAGCCCTCAGTCTCTGCTTTCTTCTTCCGCTTTCCCTCTTGCAAAGGCTTCAAGAAGCCCGCGAGCGCTCCGCAGCGGTCAGCCTGCCGCATCCACGCCGCGATTGAATAGGCGTCGTGTTGATGTGAATCATCGCTCTCTCGCGGGAAACTCCGGCTCCAGAGTGCGGGATAGACTTCCGCCACAGCCGATCGTCCCGGAGGTACGCACCAGCCGTCAAACGGCCAGAAGTGGACCCGCTCAGCCAGTTCTCGCCGGAAATGTAGCAGCCACGGCAGGCCCGCGTGAGTGGACTTCGCGACCGAGCCCGGCACGTCGAGTGGAAGACCGATTTGGCCCCGGCTCGAACCTCCGTAAGACGCGTCGGGAGGATTGTCGACGGAGAATTTTGGTTCGAGAGAGGGAGGGAGGAATGGAGGAATTGGGCACGCGGCATAGGGTTGATGTTCTGAGAGGCGTTTCGAGGTTTGATATGCCGGACAAAACATGGTGGGCTGGGCGGATTATGGGAACATAGCGGCCGCGGGCAAGTCTTTATAGATTTCGGCGGCCATCAGCCTCGACCGGAATTCTTTGGAAGTGCTTTGACGAAGTTGTGGTTTGACGTTGAGATACAGAAAGGCGTGGAAAAGAATAAGCGTGAGAAACGCCATCGGAAGGAAGCCCTCGATGGCGGCGGCGTCATGCTTGAACACGTGATCGGCATGCCGACCGTTTACCAACTCGTTGAAGCCATGATTTTCGATGTCCCACCGCTGATGCCCAAAAGCCACGCCGCGCTCCACGGGAACTTGCGTCGGCGGTAGCGTCGTTACCCAGACCCAATCACTGGTTTGGATCTCGTCCTTTTTGTCGAGCTGGCGCGCCTTACGGAACTGGTTTCCAAGGAACGAATAACTTGTATGGGAGCTTTCACCTCCGGCCTGGAGGCCAAATCGGGAAAGTCCCACCGGAGGCAATCGCGCGATCGGAAGGTTCTCTTTAGGGGCGGCACGGAATCGAACAGCCCGCCGACATCTTGATAGTGATTCCGGCGTTCATCCTTGAGGACGGCCAAGACGTGTTTGCGGTGCTTCAGTAAAAGGTTGAAGAAGGGAGCACGGGCGTAGAGCGTCGGCCAGCACCAAGTCAAAAGCGCGTGGATAACGGGCCGGCACGCGCTCCAGCAAACGCGTGGCGGTGGCGACTTCATCCTCGCCGCGGCGTTGCGCTTCATGATCCAACGGCATCCGCAGCGGTTGGCGTCCGGGAGGCGTGCCCGTCACCAGCAGCAGCGTCACCTGCCGGTGGTAATACTGAATGCGGCTTCCGTGTTCGGAGGATTCGTTCTAAAACACTCTGAGCAATGGCGGCGATAGCCGGCATGGCTTTCGTGGCCGTCAACAATAGCCAGGCTGATGCCCCTATTGTCCGGCAAAGCCTTACCGCGTTTCAGACATCGGTAGACTTGATGAATCGCTTCTCGCAACGTGTCCGCATCCATCTTGGAGTGTACGGCTCCCCTGTTGGGTGGCGGTTGACCGGGGGGCGATGGTGCTGGATCCAAAAAGACACGGAGACCCTGCTCTTGTGCGAAATTCGCTGTTTCAAGCACCCATACTACCTTCCTGACTCGCTGGTAGTGGAAGAATTATCGCCGCTCTGGAGATATTACAGGGCAAGGTCATCGGCGAATGTCATGAGAGACACCGGCATCGGGAGTTCTTGAGCCTGAGCGCATCCAGCGACGAGACGAGGTTGACGGTCAACCCATCTTCGCCAAACAAATTCCCGACCGAGCGCCACAGAAAACTGCCGACCCAAGATAGCAGAAGCGTGGTGGCGACCGTGAACAAAAATCCAGGCACCAAACTCCCAAGGAAATCGACGAAGAATTCGCGAATGTATGTTCGATCAGGCGCCATCTCCCCTCCTAGATGGGCAGCGTATCGGAGTCGATGGTATGTCAGGCTGTTCTTGAATGCAAGCAGGCTTGATGCGCCACTTCAGGACTTCGCCTATGTATTCTCAGGCGGCGAGGGACTAATCTACCCAAAAGCATTCACCGGGAGTGCGGCGGGAGCGCCGTGGATATGGACAGGGAGATCCCAGGATCATCGCAGCAGCTCGCGCATGGCGTCCATGAGCACGTCTTCCACTCCCGGTTTGACGCGCGAGACGATTCCCGTTTCGTAGCCGCCCTGCGAATAGGCGATGTCCGTTCCGATGTAACCTGGACCGAAGTCGCCGTAAGCAGCCATGGCGACGGGCTTTACGGGACGCATCCGCTGCGCGGCAAGTTGGTACTCGACAAAAAGCTCGCCCGCCATGTGGAGCACGCGCGCATCGCCGATACGAAGACAGTTGAGGTGGACTTGCCCGCCGGCGGCGTGACGCCGGGTCCAGGAGAGGTCGCGGGCGGCGCGGAGCCGTTCGCGAGCCGGCAATGCCGCGTCGTTGAGCGTGGCGCGCAAGGAAGCGTCGTCAAAGCGTTCGCCAAGTGGAAGCGAAACGCTTTTCGAACGCCATTCGACCCCGTCCGCGGCGATCGGCGTCTTCGCGGCCGCGTCCCAGGCGGCCCGCATCCCGGCGGCTAGCCGTGCGGCGAGAATCGCGCGGTTCTCATGCGCGCCGTCGTTGTACTTGCCGGCCGCCACGTTGCCTCCGGCGCCATTGAAATGGACGTGAAAAACACCGGGCAACGCGGATTCGCGAAGGCCGCGGGCCGCTCCGACGAAATCGGCGCTGATGCCGCCCTTTCCGTAGTAGCTCTGCGGATGAGTCGCATAATAGCTCAGAGAAACCAGCGGCCGCTCCGCGTTCCAGAGACTCAGCAGGCGCACGTAGGGATCGACGGTTCCCTCGGGCTGGGCCCGCGCCTCGGCGCTGCGCGTGGTACTCATGCGGCCATACTTCACGGCGCCGTCCGGACCGAGTACGCGCCGGTTCGACGCCACTCTTTCGACCTTCCCGCGGCCGATCCCGAGATGAGTGACCGTCAGCGGTTTTGCGACGGCTTTCGAAACCGCCGCGGCGGTCCGCCGTAAGGCTTCGGCGGCAAACTTCGGATCGAACAACTCGCCCGTGAGTCCCTGTGCCGTGGCAATCTTTTCCGCGACAGGGTCGTAGCCGGGCGCGTCGTGCTGATGCAGCGTGTGAACCGAGACGCGGTCCGCCGTGGACCCGGCCGCTTTCGCGAGCGCGTTCCGCCATTCGTCGTGACCTTCGTTCGAGATTCCGATCCAATCGACCGCGCAGAGAACGATGGGCGCTCGGGGCGCGAACAGAACGATGCCGCGGGCGCTCAGCGGATCGTCAAGGGTGGCGGCGCGGTCGACCGTTCCGAGCCCAAGCGGGCTGCCGATGGGCGGCGTGACGTCCGCCTGAAAAGTAGCGATCAAGAGCGGGTGGCCGGGGGCTGCCGCAAGTAAGGGGAGTGAAAGAAAGTCGCGGCGGTTCATGGGATGGGTCTTGCCTTCTCACGCACGTGAGCGGGAATCGGGTTGCCCCGGCCGTGGTAGTTGAATTCTTCCCCGTAGTGGAAGCCGTGCTTCGCGCCAATGGTCTCGCCGAGTTCCTCCGCGTAGGCGCGCACCAGGGCGCGGACGCTCGCTTCGTCGATCCGCTGGAGGAGCGGCGACGGCTTACCCGCGGCTTCGAGTCGCTGCTTTACATGCGCCGCATAGCGGCGATTCGCGGTTCTCAGAGCCTGGATCGCGGCGGCCTTCCGATTGAAAGTGCCTGTGATATCGATGGGCATGAACTTCGCGCCCTGATGCCCTCCCTCGCCGGGCCGGTAAGGGCGGTTGGCCGCGTAATAGTAGGTCTCCGGGACGCCGAAACCGGGGAATCCCATGCGTGTCAGTTCCGGCAGGAAATAGCTGCTCGAACCATAAGACGACTCCTCCGCGGCGCGCGCAACCCAGAACTGATCCCAATCGGGTTCATAGTGAATCCACGGATCGGGATGAAAGATGATTCCCGGCTTATAGAAGCGGATCAAAGCGAAGATCTGATTGCGCATCTCGTTGGCCGATACCTGATTCAGCTCGCCGCTCTTGTGGTCGAGCCTCACGGTCTCCTTCACGCCAAGCATGCGCGAGGCCTGCTCCGCCTCCTCGTTGTTGGCGAGACGGGTCCCGGCCGGGCTGAGGCCGATGGAATTTTTCTCGCCGTTGGCGTACTGCAGCACGTAGACGGAAGACCCTTGGTTGATCAACTTCGCCAGAGTGCCGCCCGTGGCCATAAGATAGTCGCCCGCGCCGGCGGTGACCACAAGAACGTTCTTCGGCGTCTGCGCGGGGAGCGCAAGGCGCATGGTCAACAGGAGCACCGCCATCCTCAACACGGCATTCTCATCACACTACGTGATACCATACTCCCCGGTGCGGGCGGCAATCATGTATACGGTTATTCTTCTTGTCTCGTGCGTGGCTGCTTTCGGCGCGGACGCCTTGCCTCTGGGAAAACTTCCGAAAGGCAAAGTGGTAATGGCGCTGCAGCCGCATCATGACGACCATACGACCGACTACGGCATGGGCGGATTGATCGCGCGCTTCGTCGACGAGGGATACGAAGCCTACTACGTGCGCGCCTCGAACGACGAGAAAGACGGTTCGCACGGATACGCCCGCAACGACATGATCAATCTGCGCGAGGCCGAAGAGGCCACGCGAATCCTCGGGATGAAGAAAGTGATCAGCCTCAACTGGCGCAACGACTACATGGGCCCCGTCCCTTTGGACGAGTTGCGCGCGCAGTTGATCCTGCTGATCCGCAAGTACAGGCCGGATGTGATCCTGGGGCACAATCCGTGGGAGCACTACCAGAAGAATCCGGACCATCGGAACGTGGCGCGCGCCATGGCCGAGGCATGGTGGATGGCCGGTTACGAGAACGTGCACCCCGAGCACGTGAAGATCGGCTTGCAGCCCCACCAGGCGTCCTACCTGTATTTGAAGGCGCGGCTCGACTGGGGCCTGGGGCACACGCCGAACATCGCCATCGAATTGAATGAGAGCCAGGTTCGAAGGAAGCAGCAGGCGTACCAGACGCACCGGAACGTTTATGCGAACCCGGCGTCGGCGCGCGGCGTAAAGGCGGCGCTCGCGCGGGAGAGTCTGATGGTTCCGGAGTTTGAGGGCCTCGACGATCAGGAGGCGGCGGTGCGCATGGAGGAGTGGCACATGGATTGGATCTCGCGCGTGCGCGGGAAGCAGGCCGGCGTGACGTTCGCCGAGGACTACTTCTTCGTGGATGAGTTCGACCACCTGCCGGGACTCAAAGCCTATTTAAAGGAAAACGTGAGCGCGAAATGAGGGAGCGGGTTGCTTACGCGCGCGGTTCCGCCGGGCTTCCCCGCGCGTGCGCCCTGCTCGTGTGCGGGTTGTTCATGTACACAACGCCCGCCTACGCCGCGCCGCCGTTGGTGCTGGTGGTTGCGGCCGATGCATCGGACTTTGTGCTGGCCGCCGGGGGAACCATCGCCAAGATGGCCGAAGCCGGTTCGGCAGTCTATGTGATCCGGGTTACGAACGACGAAAAGGACTCATGGGGATTGCCGCCTGAGGAGACTGCGCTTCGCGCCCGCGCCGAGGCCGATTCGGCGGCCCGCGCGCTGGGCGTCAAAGAAGCGATCTCCCTGGGATACCGTGCCGCGGAGCTTGCGGACGTGTCGTTCAGCGGCATTCGCGACCGGCTGATTTTCTACATCCGCCACTATAAACCAAGCGTCATGTTCATTCCGAATCCGTATAGCGAGTATGACCGGGTTCTCGACCGCTACTACACAGGCGCGGCGGCGGAGGACGCGTTCCGTGTGGCCGCTCTGGAGAATTTTCAATTGCCGCACGGCGACGTTGGGCTCGCGCCGCATCTGACGCCTGAACTCTACTATTACGCGCAACCGCTTGACCCCAGGCGGAAGGAGCCGGAGAGCACGGCGACGTTTGTGCCGCGGCCGAAGAGTGTCGACATCGCCTCGACGCTTCCGAAGAAACTTGCCGCGGCGGCCGCGCTGAAGACATCCAACGAGAGCACGGCGCGGCGCCTCAAGGCCCGGCTCGACGCCACGGGACGGAGGCTTCCCATTCTCGACACGGTCGACGAATCGAGCATCAAGCGCCTGGCGGAGATCAATGTCAGAGGCCTTGGGACCACGGAGGAGTTTCGTTACGCCGGCGTCGAGTTCCGGATTCCCCGGAAGTACCGATGAATGCGCCGCTCGTTCCGGTGCGCGGCCTTTTCGAAGCGCGTCTGAGGACTTGGAATGAAACAACCGTTGCAATTGGCAGCCGGTGGGGCAGGCGATCGTCTTTCATCGCCTGTTGGGGAGGGCCTACGGCCCGCGAAACTTCATGAAAAACCAAAGGCGGCAAATGCAGGCTTGGCCCGAGCTTCGCTTTTTTGGGCTCTCGTGTTTTCATGGGGTTAGGTTGGTTTTTCGACCCTGCCTTTTGCCGCGCCGGTAGCAGGCCACAAACGACGATGGCCTGCTCCACCGCTAGTGTAGATCCATCGGCAAATTTGAAACAGGTATTTCCTGATGGGCACTTAGCTTGGCGGCCGTGGAAAGACCATGCTGGGCGTCTGACAAGCCGGTGCGATGCCCTTGAGGATGAGCCTCCACGTGGCTTTCGACGCGGCTCTGGCGGACGTTCTCGCCGCTCCGTCCATCCTGCGCGCGGCCGGTATCGTTCCGCTCGGCCTCTCGGGAAATCCCGCGGATGAGCCGGTTGTGCTGGGCTGGATGCCGGCGGCGGCGATCTATTTTCAAGACCCCGACGGCAACCTGCTTGAGTACATCGCGATGTTGGATGGGCCTTCAAAGGCCGAACCGGGCGTCGTGCCATGGAGCCGGCGGAGACCCGGGAGCCGGGTTGACAAGGCATGACAAGGCGCGCGCCGCTTGCGTACCTGAATCCCCCTGCGCTATAGTCGGCTTGTTCGAACACCTTTTGAGGAGGCTTGCCTTGAAGAAACTCGTGGTTGTATTTGTTGTTGTTTGCGCCCTGTTCGCGATGTCCGCACCTGCGGCGGAGTGGAAGGGTTGGATCGTCGATGCCAAGTGCGGCGCGAAGGGCGCCAAGGCTGAGCATGCGGCTTGCGCCGAGAAGTGCGCCAAGGGCGGCGCGGCCTTGGTTTTCGTCAGCGACGGTAAAGTGCTGAAGGTTTCCGATCAGGCCAAAATCCAGGGCCATGTCGGCCACGAAGTCACCATCACCGGGAAGCTCGATGGCGACACTATATCGGTCGACAGCGTCAAGATGTAAGCTTGCTATCTCCGGAAGGAAGAGGCCGCTATTGCAGCTTGCCTCTTCCTTCCACTTTCCAAACCCGCTCTACTTCCCCGTTTCGAACCCCGTAAACGTTCTCATGCAGGTTAACCGCCACACACACGTGATTCGGGATGACGTTCACCCTGTCGCCGATCTGAAACTCCCGCTGCGCCTTGCGAATATCCACGTAGCCATGCTCCTCATTCATCTTCGTGAACGACGCCTCGGGCGCTTCCTTCAGACGGCCGAACGTGACTTCGGACGACAAATTCAGACGGTCTGAGGAAAACGTCTTCGACCCGCCGTCGATGATCATCTGGCCGCCCTTGGCGGTCGAAACCACCGTCGCCATGATCGAGGCCGCGCAGTCTCCGAGCCCGCACCCTCCGCTCATCACGGTGTTCATGTCGTTGTAGACGTACGTTCCGGGCCGGATCTCGTTCACACCCTCTACCTCGTGCGAATGGAACAGCGCGGGCGTGGACCCGCCGCTCACGATCTTCAGCTCGATTCCGGCGCGCTTGAAATCGGCGAGAATCGACTGCACGAGCGCGCTTAGCGCCTTGATCTCTCGCTCGCCCTGTTCGTCGTTCGACTTGATATGACCGGGGTAAAACGCAATGCCTTCGAGTGTGAGGCGGGGCAGGCGATCGATGCTAATGGCAAGCTGGACGAGATGTTCGCCGGGCTCGACGCCAACGCGGCCGAGACCAACGTCGACCTCCGCGAGAACGCCTACGTCCACACGCGCGCGCCGGGCCGCTTCGGCAAGTTGCTGCGCGCAGAAAAGGTTATCGAGCGCAACGGTGAGCTTCGTCTTTCTTGCGACCTCCATCAGGCGGTCAAGCTTGCCGCGGCCGATGACGGGGTACGCTACCAAAAGCTCGGGCGGTTCCGCGCCGATCATCACTTCGGCTTCGCCCACTTTTGCGACAGTCAGCCCCGCCGCGCCCGCGGCGAGCTGCAACCTTCCCACGGCCGTCGACTTGTGCGTCTTCGTGTGCGGCCTCAGGCGAAGATCGTGGTCCCGCGCATAATCGGCCACGCGTCCGAGGTTCGCTTCCATTACGTTCAGGTCGATTAAAAGGGCGGGTGTTTCGAGTTCGGATACGAGCATGTCTCTTCTATAATAGTGTGATGTCCTCCACATTTGCGGAGTTGGCTCCGCCGGAAATCGTAGCCAGGTACGAACCCGTCATCGGGCTGGAGGTCCACGCGCAGCTGGCGACGGCGACGAAGATTTTCTGCAGTTGCCCGACGAGCTTTGGAGCGCCGCCGAATACCAATGTTTGTCCGGTATGTCTCGGCCTGCCTGGCGCGCTCCCGGTACTGAGCCGGCAGGCGGTGGAGCACGCTGTGGCGGCCGCTCTCGCGCTAAATTGCACAATTCGCAGCCGATCCCAATTTGCGCGCAAGAATTATTTCTACCCGGACCTTCCCAAGGGCTACCAGATCTCGCAGTACGACCAGCCGTTCTCCGAACACGGATGGCTCGATATTTCCGTGGACGGCGCGACGAAACGCATCGGCGTGACGCGGGTTCATATGGAGGACGACGCGGGCAAGAGCGTGCACGACGGCTTCAAGGATTCGGATGAATACACCTACGTCGATCTGAACCGCTGCGGTACGCCGCTCATCGAAATCGTCAGCGAGCCCGACATGCGCAGCTCCGACGAAGCCGTGGCGTACATGACGGAAGTGAAGCAGGTCCTGCAGTTCGTCGAAGCTTCCACCTGCGACATGGAGAAGGGGCACCTGCGCTGCGACGCCAACGTTTCCGTGCGGCTCAAGGGTACGGAGAAATTGGGCACGCGCGCCGAGGTGAAGAACTTGAATTCGTTCCGCTTCGTGAAGGCGGCAATCGAGTACGAGATTGCACGCCAGGTCGCGATCCTCGAAGGCGGGGGCAAGATCCATCAGGAAACGCGGCTCTACAATGTGGCGAGCGGGGTCACGGTGGGGATGCGGAGCAAAGAGGACGCGCACGACTACCGTTATTTCCCCGAACCGGATCTGGTCCCGCTGCGAATCGGCGACGCGTGGCGGGAACGGGTGCGGGCGCGGATGCCCGAGCTTCCTTCGGCCAAGCGGGCGCGGTTCGCCGGGAGCTACGGATTGCGCGAGTATGACGCGCAGGCGTTGACGGCCACACGCGCGATGAGCGATTACTTTGAAAAGGCGGCTGCCGTTTCGGGCGACCCGCGGGCGGCGGCTAACTGGGTGATGGGCGATCTGCTGGGGGCTTTGAACGCCGCCGGTAAAGACATCGCGGAATCGCCCGTGAGCGCGGAACGCCTGGGCGAGCTGGTCGCGCTGGTCCGCACGGGCGCGCTTTCGGGCAAGCTGGCGAAGGATATTTTTCCCAGGATGATCGAGACCGGTGAAGCGGCATCGGCGATCATGGATCGCGAGGGGTTGCGTCAGATCAGCGACTCGGGCGCGCTCGACAAGATTCTCGACGATGTGCTGGCCGCGAATCCGAAGCAGGTGGAGCAGTACCGGAGCGGCAAGACGGCCGTGCTTGGATTCCTGGTGGGACAGGTGATGAAAGCCTCGCGCGGCCAGGCGAACCCCGGATCCGTGAATGACATGCTCAAGGAGAAGCTGGGATGAATGTGGTAACAGCAGGCGATCTCGCGCCGGATATCGAGCTCCAGACGGACGCAAACATCCCGCTCAAGCTATCGAGCTTGCGCGGCACCAAAGTGGTGCTTTACTTCTACCCGAAAGCGGACACTCCCGGATGCACGGTCGAAGCATGCGAATTCCGCGACACCGCCAAGGCGTTTGCCGGACGCAACGCCGTGGTGGTTGGAATATCTCCGGATGGCACGGCCTCGCAGGCGAAGTTCAAGATGAAGTATGCTCTGCCCTTCACACTCCTGGCCGATGTGAACAGAGCCGCCGCCGAAGCCTACGGCGTTTATAAGGAGAAGAACATGTATGGCAGAAAGGTGATGGGCATCGAGCGCACCACTTTCGTCATCGGCGAAGACGGAAAGGTGACTAAGGTCTTCGGGAAGGTGAAGGCGAAGGGCCACGCGGAGCAGGTTCTCGCGGCGCTGTAGGGGAGCGCCGAACAGCCTACCGCGGATCGACGCTGGAGCGGTGCTTAGGCCGTCTCAGCCACGCTCCCGCCGGCGGGCACTCACGTCCCTTCCTTCAGGGCTCCGCGCAAAGCGCGAATGAGTTCATCGGTAGCGGCGAGCGAGTCCTGACACTCCTCGCAAACCAGCAGATGCTCCTCTATCGGCCCGGTTTCCAAATCCCCGATTCGACCCATGGCGTACATCTCGAGGTCGTCTTCCGAAATGTGTTCGCCCGCTGACACCCGCATCCACGAATAGTATCGCAATCGGACCGCGTCCGCCAGCCTATTCTCCCGTCGTCGATGGCGATTGTCCGGGCCGCGGCGCGCCCGGCCTACAGCGGGATTCCGATCGACCACAACAAGTAGCCCACCGACTGCCGCACGTAGAGCCACCACTCTCTGAAGTCGCTGCGGGGAGCCGTGGGACGCGGCGAGCCGAAAACCGTCAGTCCCCGGAACTCCAGCATCTTCTTGACGCGGTAAATATGGTAGCCGTCGCTCACGATAATGCACGATTTCAGACCCATGCGCCGCATGATCTCGGCCACCGCCGCCGTACTGTAAGCTGTGGTGCTGCCGACCGGCTCGACGATGATCGCCTCGGATGGAACGTTCTTCCGCACCAGATAGGTGCGCCCCACCGATGCCTCGGTGTGAACAGGGTCGCCACCAGCGCCGCCCGTCGTGAGGATGCGCGGCGCAAGCCTTCTCTCGTAGAGTTCGAGCGCATGGTCGAGGCGGGCTTTGAACACCGGCGAGGGCCGCGGTCCATACTTCGCCGCGCCCAGCACCACAATCACGTCCGAGAGTTGCGCTTCTTCGATTGCGGACTGCCGGCCGATCTCCGCCGACACGTAACCCAGCTTGGCCGCAATCACGCCCAGTCCCACCGCCAACGTAAGAAAAATCGCCCGTCTCATCCGAGGTATTCTGACATCATACTAATCCATGGCGAGAGCCGAAGTCATATCGAGTCCCGCAAACCCCCTTCTCAAGAGCATTCGGCGGGCGCTCGCGCGTGGGACGCCGACCGATGAAGGCCTCTGGGCGGCGGAGACCTTTCATCTTCTGGAGGAGGCTCTGCGGAGCGAGCGTGAGGTTAGGGCCGTGCTCGCGGCGGAGTCCGTGCAGGCAACCGTCGACAGGCACGTCAAAGGACTCGGCGTGCGGGTGACCATCGTGGCCGACGCGCTTTTCGCAAGCCTCGCGCAAACCGAATCGAGCCAGGGCGTGATCGCGCTCGTCGAGCCCCCGGAGTGGACGGTCGAGCAACTGTTTCGCGGGCACACTCTGACCGTCGTGCTCGACGGAGTCCAGGATCCCGGCAACGCGGGCGCCATCGTCCGCGCGGCGGACGCGTTCGGAGCGACGGGCGTGCTGTTTCTAAAGGGAACGGTCGCGCCCCATAATCCTAAACTGCTGCGCGCGTCGGCGGGATCGATGTTCCGCATGCCGTTCGTGCATGGATTGGACGCTACGCTCGCCCGCGCGGCGCTCAAGCAGGCTAATCTCGACGTCTATGCCGCGGTGACGCCGCGGAAGGGCTCCACCCGGCTGCGGGATGCGGATCTGACGCGCAAGTGCGCCTTTATCATTGGCAGCGAAGCGCGCGGAGTCAGCCCGGAGCTGCGGCGTGAAGCTCTCGATCTGAGTATCCCGACCGTTCGCGTGGAGTCCCTTAACGCCGCCGCCGCGGCTGCGATACTTCTGTACGAAGCCGCGCGCCAGAGGTCGCCGCGGCAATGAGCCTGTTCGATTCGAGTCCGCTCCCTCAACCCGATCCGAGCCCTCACAAGCGGCCGCTCGCCGACCGGATGCGTCCCCGGACGCTTGAAGACTACGCGGGCCAGGAACATATTCTGGGACCGGGACGTCCGCTGCGAACGCAGATTGAGCGCGACGCCATTTCGTCGATGATCCTTTGGGGCCCGCCGGGTGTAGGGAAGACAACGCTTGCAAGCCTCATCGCCCGTCTCACCAAGTGCGATTTCGTGCCGTTCAGCGCCGTGATGGGCGGAATCAAGGAGATCAAGGCCGTAATGGCCGATGCTGAGCGGTCGCGGCGGCTCGGACGGCGGACGATCGTCTTCGTCGATGAAATACATCGCTTTAACAAAGCCCAGCAGGACGCCTTTCTGCCCTACGTCGAAAAGGGCGATATCATCCTGATCGGCGCGACTACGGAGAATCCGTCGTTCGAGGTGATTTCGGCTCTGCTTTCGCGGTCGAAAGTGTACGCTCTGCGCGCATTGACCGTTCCCCAGATCGTGGGGCTGTTGAACCGGGGACTGGCCGACCTCGACGCGGAGGCTTCCGAACAACTGCTCGAACAGATCGCGATCCACGCGGGAGGCGACGGCCGTACCGCGCTCAATACCCTCGAATCGGCCGCGGCGGCGCTGCCTGTAGGCTCCCGCGGTCTGACGCAGCAGGCGGTGGAGGACGCTCTTGGCCGGCGGGTGCTGCTCTACGACAAATCCGGCGAAGAGCACTTCAACCTGGTTTCGGCGCTCCACAAGTCGGTGCGGTCGAGCGACGCGGACGCCGCGCTCTACTGGCTCTCGCGAATGCTCGAAGCGGGAGAGGACCGGATGTACATTGCCCGCCGGCTGGTAAGGATGGCGATCGAAGACATCAGTCTCGCGGACCCGAGGGCGCTCGAGCAAGCGATCGCCGCCATGCAGGCGGTGCACTTCCTGGGAATTCCCGAGGGCGACCTGGCGTTGGCGCAGGTGGCGATCTACCTGGCGGTGGCGCCCAAGTCGGATGCCGCCTGCCGCGCGCTCGCGGCGGCTGGGGAGGATGTGGAAAAGACGGTCACCGAGCCCGTACCCATGCATCTGCGCAACGCTCCGACGAAGCTCATGAAGGACTTTGGATACGCGGAGGGCTACCAGCATGCGCACCAGTTCCAGGGCGGCGTCAGCGGGATGGAGTGTCTGCCGCCCTCGCTTGCGGGCGCGCGTTACTATACGCCCACGGACCGCGGCGTCGAGAAACGGATCGGCGAGCGGATGGATGAGATCCGCCGGACGCGCGAGCGGGCGAGGGAAAAGGGACACTCGTAGATGGAGAATTATTCCATCGAGCGGGTGGACTCGTGGGAAGAGTACCTTCGGCTGATTACCGACACGCCCTACGCGAACTGGGCTTTCCGCGGACAGGCGGACGCGCGCTGGCCTCTGTTGAGCGCGCTATCCCGGCAATTCCTGAATTTCCAGATCAGTCCCGCCGAGTGGCTCGATCAGGAAGAACGCATCCTGCGTATTTTCAAGCGCAAGGCGCATCATTTTCTGGACCATCCGCCGGCGGAGGGCGCCGAGTTCGAATGGCTCGCGATGATGCAGCACCACGGGGCTCCGACGCGGCTTCTCGATTTCACCTGGTCTCCCTACGTCGCCGCGTTCTTCGCGCTCGAACGGGCCACGGTGGATGCGGCGGTCTGGGCCGTGAATCCGGCTGAGATCCGCTATGTGGAGAAGCAGACTATACCTGGCGGCAACGTCATCCACCCGCTCGAAATGGATCCGCGGCGGGAAGGCAACTACCGCAAGCACTTCATCCAGGCGAAGACTCCGTTCGTCTGGGTGGGCGAACCGGAGGCGATGAACAGGCGTCTCATCGCGCAGTCGGGAACGTTCGTCGTGCCGGGCACCGTGGACCGGCCGGTCGAGGACATACTCAGCGGCTATCCGAACCCGAAGCAGGCGCTCGTCAAGTTCGTCCTGCCTCGGGCGGCGGTCCGTGACAAGGGTGTGCGAGAGTTGTATCGGATGAACGTCACCTACGCGACGCTGTTTCCGGATCTGGATGGTCTTGGGCGATCGCTTGCGCTCGAACTGGAATTCAACTGGGCGCGGATGTGGAATCGCGGCCAGGCTTAAGGCCAAATGGTCCTCACAGCCGCTCTCCGTAATCCTTCATCGCAACTGCGACGGCCGCATCAAGCCACTTCGCGAACGAGTTGGCGATGTCTCCGGCCTTGGTCCGAACGGCTCAAGCGAACACGGGAAGAAGTTGTCGGACACGGATTGCCGGTCTTCCGCCTCCTCGAACGGCTCGATCCTTGAAATGATCGATATGGCGTATCTAAGAACCCACCCGGACGAAGCCGGTATCAGACAGTTGAGGTCCTGCATTCCTGTCGCCGCCGACGATACGAAAGCGTGGGTGTCGACGCCTGCCTTTGAGGTCCCGACAACAATATCGTGGGCATTGAGCCCATTCGCAATAGAAGGTCCCTCTTCGAGGGTTACCAGATTGTCAGTAGTAGTACCATCGCAAAAAAAAACGCGGTTTGCCCTCCGGTAAAGTTGGTCGTATTTGTTTGACGGGTGGCGCGACCCTGTATTACTAATCCCGAAAATCTTGTTCGTCTGCGAAGAATTCATGCGGCGAAAGAGCTGAGTTGAGCGAGTGTAGCTTGTCGCGCGGTCAGGAGTGCGGTGATGGCCTTGCGCGCGGAAGTGGTGACCTGGTAGCGGTGAGTGCGGGAGACCTTTTGCAGCAAGCCGTGCGCTCGAAGGAGCCGCAGTTTGCGGCTGATGGCGGCGGATCGCCGC